>JARGFM010000031.1 GCA_029210725.1 Bacteroidales bacterium
ATCCAAAATTAATCCTGTTAGTTTCACCTTCCTCAAAGAACTGCTGGTTTGTTTTGCAGCACCATCAATAGCATCACGATAACTCCAGTTTGAGTCTGAAATGAAATGTTGCATCTGAAAATAGTTGGGTTCAAGCAGATTATCACAGATTTGCTCTATGTTACAACGATGGCTAACAAGAATCCCTTGGGCATAAAGTTGTGCTTTGTCAAAGAACGTTTTTGTTTTGTTTCGAAATATGTCCTGATAATCAGATAGATAATCAACTAACCTGCTCCTTGCTGCAGTTAGTGTTTTTCCATATTCTTTTGTATTTTTAACTTGTATTGAACATACACTTAAGTTACGAAAACTTTGTTTTTCGATGCCCCTGAAAGCCTAGTGTTTTCAGGGGTTTTATCAACATTTTGTTAATCTGTCAAAGTAGAATTAAAGTATGCAGGTTATTTGTTTTATTCGGCTATTTTTGTCAGACAATTGCTGATACATGCGCACTGAAAAGGATATTGTTGGAGAAATCTCCATTCCCGCTAATGCCTTGTACGGGGTTCATTCTGTTCGCGCCCGTGATAACTTTGATAACCAGGTCTCATTTCCCGTAGAATGGTTTCGGGCGATCGGCAGCGTTAAGCTGGCCTGCTACCGTACCGTAAGAAAATTTTTGAAGGCCCTGGCCAGGGAGCATCCTGAAATGATTTCCCACCTCAGGATTCCCGGCGAAGAGATACTGGGTGCCATGGAAACAGCAGCAACGGCTATCGCTTCGGGCGACTATTTTGAATATTTTATTGTGCCGGGAACCCAGGGTGGTGCCGGAACCAGTATCAATCTGAACGTAAACGAGATTATTGCCAACGCAGCTCTGGTGGAGATGGGCAGAAAACCTGGCGAATACCAGCATGTGGATCCCATTGAATCGGCCAATATTTACCAGTCCACCAACGATGTCGTTCCCACCGCCCTAACCCTCGCTTCCATGCAACTTCTGAATGATCTGGAGGGGGCCATAAACAGGTCCCGGAAGATGGTAGAGCAGCTCGAGACCAGGTACCGCGATACCCTGAGACTGGGGTATACGCAGATGCAGGAAGCCCTTCCCTCCACATACGGTCAATTGTTCAGCAGTTACAGCGATGCCCTGTCGCGCGACTGGTGGAGAGTTTCCAAAGGATTTGAGAGGATCAAGGTGGTCAACCTGGGAGGGGGGGCCATTGGCAGCGGGATTGCCATTCCGCGGTTCTATATCATGGAAGTGGTTCCTGCCCTGAAAAGGATCACTTCCCTGCCCGTCACGCAGAGTGAGAACCTGGCAGATGCCACTTCGAATATGGATAAATGGGTGGAGGTACATGCCATTCTGAAAGCCCATGCCGTGAACCTGGAAAAGATCGTTTCGGATCTCAGGCTGCTTGCCTCGGGAGCCGGATCCAGTAAAGAACTGGAGCTTCCCTCGATGCAGGTGGGCAGTTCGATCATGCCTGGGAAAGTGAACCCGGTGATTCCGGAATATATTATCTCCTCCGCCCACCGGATCTATGCCAATGACCAGAAGATTGCCACCCTGAGCTCGAAGGGTTGCCTGGAACTGAATGCCTACCTGCCCGAAATCGGAGTGGCCATGCTGGAGAGCCTGAAACTTTTGATCTCCATGAACCGGGCCTTTGAACAGAAAATGTTAAAAGGCCTGAAAGTATTTGAGAAAGAAGCCAAAAGGAAACTGTTTGACAGTCCGGCCATTACCACGGCTCTTTCCCCTCTTATCGGTTATAACCGCGCTGCAGAGCTGGCTGCGCAAATGAAATCGGAAAAGCAAAATATTTTTGAAGCTAACGAGACCCTGGGAATAATCGATGCCGGAAAGCTTAAAAAGCTGATGGAACCCGCTAACCTGCTTAAAAAAGGCTTTACCATCAATGACATCATTGAGTTGCTATGAAAGGAAGGGATGCTAAACCCCATATAGGGATATTCGGAAGAAGGAACAACGGGAAATCATCCCTGATCAACGTCCTTGCCGGACAGGAGGTGGCCATTGTTTCCAGGGAACCGGGCACCACGACCGACCCGGTCAGAAAATCCATGGAAATTTCCGATATCGGACCGGTTGTGATGATCGATACCGCAGGTACGGACGATACCGGCGAACTGGGTAACAAACGGGTGGGAAGGACCCGTGAGGTCATCAAGACCATTGATCTGGGAATCCTGCTGCTGGCCCACAGGAGCTTCAACAGGGAAGAGATGGCCATCATTGAGCAGTTTAACAAATGGGAGGTCCCCTACCTGGTCGTACATAACAAATCGGACCTGGAAGCTGCAGACGACTTATTCAGACAAGAGGTCCGGGCAGCAACGGGCCTGGAACTTATTGAGTTCTCCACGCTCCTCCCCGACAATAAAGAGGAGCTTATCGGACTCATTAAGGCGGCCATCCCCGAAACTGCCTATCTCTCCAAATCGCTGGTGGGAGATATTATCTCCCAGGGGGACCTGGTTCTTTTGATCACCCCTATCGACGAGGAAGCTCCCGAAGGGCGTATGATCCTTCCACAGGTGCAGACTATCCGGGATATTCTGGACAATGATGCCATAGCCGTGGTCGCCAAGGAAAGAGAGATTGACACCCTGATCCGGAGACTGAGTCCGGAACCTGCCCTGGTGATCACCGACAGCCAGGTATTTAAAAAGGCGGATGCCTCCATCCCCGATCATATACCTTTAACCAGCTTCTCTACAGTACTGGCAAGATACAAAGGGGATTTTGAAAGCTATCTCCAGGGAACACCCCGGCTCTCGATGCTTAAGGATGGAGATAAGATCCTGATCCTGGAGTCCTGCACGCACCATGTTTCCTGCGATGATATTGGAAGAATGAAGATTCCCAGGTGGCTGTCCGCCTTTACCGGACACAAGCTGGAATATCAGGTGGTGGCAGGACTGGGAGAGGTCCCCGGACAAATAACAGATTACAGTATGGTCATTCAGTGCGGGGGGTGCATGATTACGCGAAAACAATTAATCAACAGACTAAAACCGGCTATTGAAGCCGGGATTCCGGTAAGCAATTATGGCATGGCCATCGCCTATATGCATGGGATTTATGAACGGGCAGTGGCGCCATTTGTGAAACTTGAATCCGATTCTTTGACCTATTTATAGAAAGACAAGGAGCATGGGAGTGAAAGAGATACTGGAAGGCGGAAAGCTGGGGAGGGAAGATATCATCACCCTGCTTGAAGCGGACGGGGCGGAGAAGCGACTGCTTTTCCAGACGGCCAATGAGATTAAACTACGGGAAATAGGCAATAAAGTCCATTTCAGGGGACTTGTAGAGTTTTCCAACATTTGCGGAAAGGACTGCTATTACTGCGGCATCCGGAAATCGAACAGGGAAGTGCACCGGTATAACCTGAACGATGAACAAATCCTGGAAGCGGCCCGCTTTGCTTATGAAAACGGATATGGATCCTTTGTGATGCAGGCGGGCGAGCTGGAGTCGCCGGCTTTTACTCTCAGAGTGGAAAAGCTGCTCGGGGAGATAAAAAAGCTCTCAAAGGGAAGGCTGGGGATTACTCTCTCCCTGGGAGAACAAAAGGAGGAGGTGTTCAGGAGGTGGTTCGATGCAGGAGCTCACAGATATCTGCTGCGGATCGAAAGCTCCAATCCGGATCTGTATCAGCGTTACCACCCCTCCGATACGCTTCATGATTATGTCAGAAGGCTGACCTCCCTGAAAACTCTTCAGAGAATTGGTTACCAGACGGGTACGGGTGTAATGATTGGTCTGCCTTTCCAGACTGCCGGAGACCTGGCCGACGACCTCCTGTTCATGAAACATTTCGATATCGATATGGTGGGCATGGGCCCTTACATCGAGCACCGGCACACTCCGCTGTTTCAATACAGGAGCGAGCTGCTACCCATTGAAGAACGCTTCGACCTGTCCCTGAAGATGATAGCCACCCTGAGAATCATGATGAAGGATGTGAATATTGCAGCGGCCACAGCCCTTCAGGCCATTGATCCCCTGGGAAGGGAAAAAGCCGTTAAAGTGGGTGCCAATATCATTATGCCCAATATCACACCGGGAAAGTACCGGAACGACTACTCCCTTTACGAGAACAAACCCTGTATGGATGAAGAACCGGAAGAATGCAGGAACTGCCTGGACGTAAGAGTGCAACTGGCCGACGGGGAAATCGGATATCATGAGTGGGGCGATTCCAAACACTTTCACAAAAGAGTTGCCGGTGAATAGGCTCACCTATCTGCTTGCGACCCTGGGGGTACTGCTGGTGCCACTCCTGAAAGTGATCTCTCAGCCATCCCGATCGCCTTATCAAAGCCTTTATGGGGCGATTATTCGAGGCGACACTTCCAGACCGGAACTGGCCCTGGTCTTTACCGGCGATGAGTATGCCGATGGAGGAAGGCATATCGCCGGAGTACTGGCCGAAGAAGAAGTAAAGGCAGCTTTTTTCCTTACCGGTAAATTTTACAGGAATCCTGACTTCAGGAACATCATAGAAATCCTTCGGGATCAGGGTCACTACCTGGGCGCCCACTCCGACCAGCACCTGCTCTACTGTTCCTGGGAAAGCCGCGACAGTCTTTTAATTGACAGGGAACAGTTCGATCAGGATTTGTTGGCAAACTACCGCGTCATGAAGCTTTTTGGTATTTCCAGGGAAGCTGCCCCTTATTTTCTTCCTCCCTATGAATGGTACAATGACTCGATTGCCTTATGGACCCGTGATCTGGGATTACAACTGATCAACCATAGTCCGGGAACCCTGTCCCATGCCGATTACACAGTTCCGGGCACACCATCTTACCGCGGCAGCCAGGAGATTTTCCGTTCCATCCTGGAATATGAAAACTCATCATTGACTGGCTTAAACGGTTTTATACTACTCTTCCATGTGGGGACCGTTCCAGAAAGAAGGGATAAATTCTATCTGTATCTGGAAAACCTGCTTAAGGAGCTGAAGTTCCGGGGATACAGATTCAAACGGATTGATACACTTCTCGAACAGAGCAAATTTTAGCATGAAAGCTGACCTGCATATCCATTCCCGGTTCAGTAACGATGGTGAACTTGAGATCGGCGATATCATTCAAAAGTGCCGCGAAAACCGGGTCAATCTTTTTTCCGTCACGGATCATAACTGCATTGCCGGTTCCCGGCTGGCAGCCGGTCTTAGCCTGAAAGAAAAGGAAATAGAATTTATTCCCGGAATCGAAATTGACTGCAACTATCAGGGCACTGACCTTCATCTGCTTGGATATCAGATCAATTTGAGCAGCAATGATTTTGATTTTCTGGAGCAAAATGTCCGGCGGAAATATTTTGCTGCCGTTCCTGAAATGATCAAAAACCTGTCCCGACTGGGTATTGAGATCGACCGGGCGGAGGTGATGGGCCGGTCTGGCGGAGAACCACCCAGTGCGGAGCTCTTTGCCGAATTGCTTCTTGAAAAGCCCCACCAGCAGCTGAATTCCAGGCTCCGACCCTATTTACCGGGGGGAGAGCGAAGCGATATGCCCCTGATCAACTTCTACCTGGACTACTTTGCACAGGGAAAGCCCGCCTATGTAAAGATCGATCACCTCCCCTTCGAGGAGGCCCTTGATCTGGTTCGAAGAAACGGGGGGATTCCCATCGTGGCACATCCTGGCCTCAACCTGGAAGGGCGGGAGGAAATGGTTCATGAACTTCTGGACCGGGGAGCCGCCGGTCTGGAGGTGTTCAATAACTATCACAGCAGGGAGCAGGTGGCCTGGTTCGCCGGGGAAACAATAAAAAAGGGTGTTTTGATGACCTGCGGAAGCGACTTTCACGGAAACACCAAACCACGCATTTCATTGGGAAGCTACCTGCTCCTGGAACCATTCGGCAGCTATCTGCAGGAGAGCCTGAACATCATCCGGATGCACGCTGAAAAACAGCATAAGAAATAATGCGGGATCAGAAATAGAGATCCCTTTTTCCCTGCTTTACCAGCTCCAGCCTCTCTTCAAGCCTGCGTTTAAACTTGTTCGGTTCCATCTCCGCCAGGTTCTTATGAATCAGCCGGTAACCTTTCTCTTTGGTTCCGTTCTGTGCATAATCCTCCAGGTATTCGGCCATGGTCAGCATGGCGTTGGGAGTACAGTAACGTTTGATAAATCCGGGTACGGAAAACTCCATAAAGTGTTCCCCGGTACGCCCGGCACGATAGCAGGCCGTGCAGAAGGACGGGAGGTAATCATTATCGATCAGCTCCTCCATCACCTCTGCCAGGGAACGGTTATCGCTGATCTGAAACTGTTCGGCATCCAGATCCTGTTCCTGTTCTTTCCCCGAATAACCCTTCATTTCAATGCGGGTGCCCCCATCGATCTGCGAGACTCCGAACTGAAGCACCTCATCACGAATAGCTGCCGGTTCCCTGGCGGTCAGGATCAGTCCCGTATAAGGAACGGCCAGGCGAAGAATGGCTACCATGCGGGTGAAATCCGCATCACTGAGCAGCCACTTTTCATCGTATTTTACATGGGAAGCCTTCTGGAGACGGGGAAAGGAAATCGTATGCGGTCCCACATGGTACACCGCCTCCAGGTGATTCACATGACGTATAAGTCCCAGCACTTCAAAACGCCAGTCGTAAAGACCAAAGAGGGCCCCTATTCCCACATCATCGATCCCTGCCTCCTGAGCACGGTCCAGTGCGGAAAGCCTCCAGTCATAGTCCTTTTTCACCCCCCCGGTATGATAAATGGAATAGGAACCCCGGTGGTAGGTTTCCTGGAAGACCTGATAGGTTCCTATCCCGGCTTTTTGAACGGTCCTGAATCCCTGAATATCCAGGGGAGCTGCGTTAATATTGACTCTGCGTATCTCCCCTTTGCCTTTCTTCACCTGGTAAACCGTCCGGACGGTTTCGGCGATAAATTCAGGAGAATATTTGGGATGCTCTCCATAAACCAAAATCAGTCGCTTTTGCCCCATATCCTCGAGAAGCTCCACCTCCCGGATCAACTCTTCCCGGGTCAGAGTGGTACGTTTCTGGCTCTTGTTGGAGGACCGGAACCCGCAATACTCACAGTTATTAACGCAGAGGTTCCCCACATAGAGGGGAGCAAAAAGCACAATCCGCTTCCCATAGACCTGTTCTTTCAGGGTCCGGGCCCCCGCCTTGATCTCCTCCACCAGTTCCGGATCGGTGGCATTCAGAAGCACGGCGGTCTCCTGCATGGAGAGCCGCTTCTTATCTAATGATTTGTGAATAATTTCCCGCACCAGATTGCGGTCGGGTTTTGCCCCAGCAAGTATCTCTTCAATCTCGCTTTCAGAAATAAACGGGACCATGGCCTTGTCCTCTATGGCATAAGCTTGTGGATCGTAGATCATTCTTTTTCGATTTACGAACCTTTGGAAGCAATAAAGAAAGCGGTTCAGTTTGAACTCTTTACCTTCAGACCTTCCTCCGGATCAGATAGTTAATGAAACCTCGAAACCGGCCCTGCCCGCTTCTCAGAGGCCACAAATGTATGTATTGTTATTTGAATAACAAAATGAATCCAGACAATATTTGTTACTTTTATCCATATATGAAAAACCTCCATCTATTTGTTGCTTTTATTCTGCTTGTGAATCCCGGCGGTCTGCTGCAGGCTCAGGAGCCCCCCCTTGCCTACAGGCTGCAGACCGGAGAAAGTTATTTTCTGCTTACAGACCTGCAACAGAGTACCCACTCGGAATCCATGGACCGTGAAGAAATCTCTTTTTATAATCTGACCAGGGTGGAATACACGGTCGATTCGGTGGATCTGAGAGGTCATTTCCATATGAGTGTTCGTTACAGGGACCTGCTGATCTCCATGCTTGCGCCCCAGCTGAAGATTGACATCAGTTCAGCATCGGGGAGGAATCAGCTGCTTTCAGAGATGGTGGATATGCTGGAACAGTCTGACTTTCAAGCGGTAATGACACCCAGGGGCGAATTGCTCGGCCTGGAAGGTCTGGAGGAGAACTTTGCCCGCCTGGCATCACTGCCGGTGAAGGATACAGCAGAACACCAGGTCATATTTAAAACACTGGAGGAAACCTATGGTCCGG
Organism: Bacteroidales bacterium; assembly: GCA_029210725.1. Lineage (NCBI taxonomy): Bacteria > Pseudomonadati > Bacteroidota > Bacteroidia > Bacteroidales > Bacteroidales bacterium. The sequence goes on from JARGFM010000031.1 coordinate 8,102, forward strand.
ATGCCTTTAAAAGTCTCCATAACCTCTTTGTATGGATATACCCGGTACTGTATCCCATGAGCAACTGGACCAACGATATCACCTACCACTTCAATACCAAGCCCGTTCAGATGGTCAACCGCTACGTTCTTGCCAAATTCACAGAGGATATCATCGTGATTCAGGGATTGGGCATGCTGAACTCCAAAAAAGAGTTTTTTGAAACCACCGGTATGGGTAAAGTAAAATCAACCGTTTCGGGAAGTCAGACTTACGATTTTCAGATGGACCTGGAAAGCGGGTGGCTGAACAGATGCATTTCCCGACAGCGGGTCACGATAGAAACCACCATTCTCGAAAGCAACTATCTGCCCTCCGGACTCCGGATACCCTCTTACACAGAGACCGTATTTGAGCTCAGCGGAGGCAAAATGGAAAAAAACCCTGAAAAACAGAGAAAATGAAGCGATATAAAGCGGTCTGTGTGATCCTGCTTGCCATGATACTCTTTCTGACTCCCTGGCGATCCACCATGAAGGCTCAGACCTACAGTCACGCTGCAGGAATTCGTGCCGGCTACTCCAGCGGAATCAGTTACAAAGGATTCAGATTGCACAGAATGTCGGCCTTTGAAGTGGATGTCCTGTATAACCGCCATGGATTTAACCTGGGTGCCCTGTACGAATATCACCTGAAAGCTTTTCAAAGCAGAAGGACCTTTTTCTATCTGGGTGGGGGCGCCTTTGGAGGAGACTGGAAAGAGGTGCTCTCCCTGGGTGTGGCAGCTGTTGCCGGTATCGAATACACCCTCAGGGACTTGCCGCTGAATTTCAGTATAGACTGGAAACCCATGCTCAATATCTATGCACGCTTTGAGCCCGATTTTCTGGACCTTGGCCTCTCTGTCAGATATCGCTTTGGCAGGTAATCCTTTACTTTTTCCTCAAAGTACCCTATATTTATGGACCTTGGTCAAGGTTCACAAAAAAGTGTTGCTATGATACCAGCTCTTAAAGAAGTTCAGGCGGCCGTTAAACGAATTGCCCCCTATGTGCACAATACTCCGGTGCTTACCTCCTCCACCATCGATCGAATGCTCAAAGCCACCGTCTATTTTAAGTGTGAGAATTTCCAGCGTGGTGGGTCATTTAAAATCAGGGGGGCGGTCAATGCGATTCTCCAGTTGTCTGAGGAAGAGCGTACCCGGGGGGTCATCACCCACTCTTCCGGGAATTTTGCAGCTGCGCTTGCCCTGGCTGCCAGTGCATTAAACACAAAAGCATATATCATCATGCCATCCAATGCTCCCTCTGTCAAGAAGGAGGCTGTGGCCGGCTACGGGGCCCGGATTATCGAGTGTGAACCCACCCTGAAGAGCCGGGAGTCCACCATGCTGGTGCATCAGAAAAAAGAGGGAGCAACATTTATCCACCCGTCCAACGATATGAATGTAATTCTGGGTAATTCCACAGCCGTGATGGAGCTTGCCAAAGAGGCAGAGCAGCTGGATGTGGTCATTGCTCCCGTGGGAGGAGGGGGATTGCTCGCCGGTACGGCCCTGGCAGTGAATCATCTCCACTATTATATCGAAACCATCGGGGCCGAACCCTTTGGTGCAGATGATGCTTATCTCTCACTGAAAACCGGGAAAATACAGCCCAGCATCAACCCAAAGACTATCGCCGACGGTCTGAAGACTCAACTGGGTGATCAGAATTTCCCCATTATCCAAAAGCTGGTAAGTAAAATTATCCGGGTGGAGGAGAAGGAAATCATTGATTCCATGAAGTTTATCTGGGAGCGGATGAAAATCGTCATTGAACCTTCCAGCGCCGTAGCGGTGGCAGCCATTTTCAGAAACAGCAATGAATTCAAAAACAGAAAGGTGGGAGTTATCCTTTCAGGAGGAAATATGGATCTCGAAAACCTCCCCTTTTAACAAAGCAGGTCTTTTTTTTAAAAAAAAAGCGAATCCTAAACGCTGATACTGGCCCCTGTGACCACATCAAGCCGTATAAGTGTTATACAACATGATTATTGGCCGGTGTTGAATCTGAAATCAAATAAATTTGTACTTAGTAAGATCAGAGAGGGTATTTCGCTTTTCTACTTGCTAACTAAAACTATTACTATCGGGGCGGGTGATCAGGAATCACCTGCCTTTTTTTTGATTATGAACAATGAAACTCCCCTCCAACAGCGATTTGATTAAGGGAATCAGAAACCATGATTCATCCATCCTCTGTTACGTGTATGATACCTATTATCCCATTATAGAGGGATATATTATACACAATCAGGGTTCGGAAGAGCAGGCCCGGGATATTTTCCAGGATGCTATGATCATCATCTACAAGCGGATCAAATCGGATGAGCTGGAGCTAAGCTGTAAATTCGGAACTTACCTGTATGCTATCTGTAAAAACATCTGGACGCAGGAGCGCAAAAAGTATCTGCTGCGGGCCGAGAAACTAAGAAAACACTCCCTGGTAGTTCATGATCCCGGACCTGCGGATGACCCCCTGCTTCAGAATCACCTGACCGATCTGTTTAATAAACACTTTGAAGATCTGAGCAAAGACTGCCAGAAGATTCTCTCCATGTATTTCAATAATTTCAGCATGGAGGATATCCGGGCTGCCATGAACTACAAGGATCTTCATCATACGGCAGACAGAAAATACAGATGCAAGAAGAGTCTGATAAACAGAATTGTGAACGACCCCCTATTTAAACGACTAAAAAATGAGCTACGTTGATCTTATTATCAAATACCTGTCGGGTGAGCTCAAAGCGGAAGAGGCTTCCGCTTTCGAAAAGGAGCTGGAATCGGATGCAGGGCTTAAGAAAGAGTATGAGCTCCAATCGGCGGCTTATAAGCTGATCCGCGAGCAGCTTCGTAAACGAGATGAGGAGCTGTTCTGGGAAAAGCTGGCAAATGCCATGAGCCATGAACTTCCCGGGCCGGAATCCCGCAGGAAGTGGTTGCGGCCTTGGTGGTATATTCCCCTGGCAGTAGCCTGCTCCCTGGCTATCCTGATCACCCTGTTGAATCCTCCCACTCCCCTGGATGTTTTCACCAGGTTCTATGATCCTGCCAGCGATCCTGTTATTCTTGCATATAACCAGAATACCCGGGGGGAATCCGAGCCCGGCATCCTGCAGTATCGCCTTGGAAATTATGAGCGATCCATGGATCTTCTCTCGGTCCGGATCGCCCGGGAAGGAGAAAACAGGAAACTGATACTCTACTGCCTACTTTCGGCCATTGAACTGGACCGTCAGGATGAAGTGCTGGAATGGATCCGGATAGATGGATCCTACGGCATAGACCCGGCCGGACAGGCCTTAAGCTGGTACTCGGGTCTGGCCCTCCTGAAATCGGGAAATAGGGAAGCTGCCCTGGAGATGATCCGTCCCCTGAGCCAGGAGCAAGGCCCCTACTGGTCCAAAGCCCGTAAATTGGAAAAGGTTTTGTTAAAATAATTCTTAATTTAGTGGGCATAAGCCATCGCACCTATGCCCTCATTCCCTTTCTATAAGCAACTTGATGCCATGGACTGCGGCCCCACCTGTCTGAGAATGGTGGCCCGTCATTACGGCAAGCATTTTACCCTGCAAACACTGCGTGAGAAATCACACCTGACCCGGGAAGGGGTTTCTATGCTTGGAATCGCCAGGGCAGCAGAGGAGATCGGCATGCAGACCATGGGCGTCTCTCTCACCTGGGAACGACTCCAGAAAGAGGCCCCGTTACCGGTGATTGTACACTGGAAGCAGAACCATTTTGTGGTGGTTCATAAGATTCGAAAAGACAAAGTTTTTTTAGCCGATCCGGCCTTTGGACATGCGGTCTACTCGAAAGAGGAGTTCCTGAAAAACTGGATCAGCACCCGTCACGAAGGTGAAGCTAAAGGATCTGCCCTGCTCCTGCATCCCACACCCGATTTCCTGAACCAGGAAGACGAGCCCGTGAAGAAGAGCGGCTTCAGCTATCTGTTTCGTTATCTGGCTCCTTACAGGCGCTATGTCTATCACCTTTTACTGGGCCTGATCATTGGAAGTGTTATTCAGTTCCTGCTCCCTTTTCTGTTCCAGTCCATGGTCGATTTTGGGATCACCAACCAGGATCTTCCATTTATCTACCTGGTCTTGCTATTCCAGTTTGTCCTGATCATCTCCCAGATGGGAATCGATTTTATCCGCAGGTGGATCCTGCTTCACCTGAGTACCCGGATTAATATTGCACTTATTTCGGATTTTCTATCCAAGCTGATGAAATTACCGGTAGGGTTCTTCGATACCAAACTCACCGGTGATATCCTGCAACGCATAGGCGATCATCGCAGGATTGAAACATTTATGACCACCTCCTCCCTGACCATCCTCTTTTCCATGTTCAACCTGGTGGTATTTGCCATTATCCTGGCCATCTTCAGTATGAAGATCCTCCTGATCTTCCTGGCAGGAGGGCTGCTCTATTTTATCTGGATCTTTATCTTCATGAAGCGTCGAAGATCCCTGGATCAGAAATACTTTTCCAAAATGGCCGAAAATCAGAGTAAACTGATCCAGATCATTCATGGAATCCGGGAGATCAAACTGAACAATGCAGAGCGATCCAGCCAGTGGGAATGGAAAGACTTACAGGCCAGCCTGTTCAGGGTCAATATGAAATCGCTCTCCCTGAACCAGTACCAGGAAGCCGGGGGAGTATTTATCAATGAGACTAAGAATATCCTGATCAATGTGACAGCAGCCATTGCCGTTTTAAATGGCCATCTGACTCTGGGTACACTGCTGGCTATTTCTTATATTCTGGGACAATTAAACGGGCCTATCGAACAGATGATCACCTTCTTTCACAGGGCCCAGGATGCTAAAATCAGTCTGGAGCGGCTGGGGGAAATTCACGATTCTGAAGATGAGTACCAGCGAGAAACAGGCGTGACCGTTCTGCCTTCCATCGACAAGATTTCTGTAAGTAACCTGGACTTTACATATCCGGGCGCCATTCAGCGTAATGTACTGGAGGGGATTAACCTGAGTCTTAAAAAGGACACCGTTACGGCCCTTGTTGGAATCAGTGGCAGTGGAAAAACCACACTGCTAAAACTATTGCTGGGTTTTTATCCTCCTGCCAAAGGGGATATCAGGGCCGGGGATATGAACATCCAGATGATGTCGCCCGATATATGGAGAAGTCAGTGCGGGGTGGTGATGCAGGATGGTTATATTTTCTCCGACACCATTGCCAGGAATATTGCCCTGGGCGAACATGAAATAAAAACCGAACAGTTGCTTTATTCTGCCAAAATGGCTTGCATGGACGATTTTATTGATCAGTTACCACTGGGTTACAACACGGTAATCGGACAGGAAGGGCTTACTTTGAGTGGTGGAGAGGAACAACGGATCCTGATAGCCAGGGCCATCTATAAAAATCCCGCCTTCCTTTTCCTGGACGAAGGCACCAGTGCCCTGGATGCCAATAATGAACGGCGCATCATGGATAACCTCCAGCTGGTTTTCAGGGGTAAGACCGTGCTGATTGTGGCCCACCGGCTGAGTACTGTAAAAAATGCGGATCAGATCATTGTGCTGGATAAAGGCAAGATTGTGGAGGAAGGTAAACACAATGCCCTGATTGCCAAGAAAGGACACTACTTTAATCTGGTGCGTAACCAGCTGGAACTGGGCAACTAATAAATAATCATTACTTATCCTCCCCCCTCTTCCATCTCCCGGAAAATTCAGGGAAAACCAGCAGAAATGGGGATAAGTATCATTCTCATCATTGAAAAGCTTTTGGGTCTGTCCTCCAGATTAAGAAAATATTTTCAGATATTTATGACGCTATCAGTGGAGGCATACCATGGAAAATGACTGGAAGAAGCGACTGGGAATGGTGTATTCTACCAACCCGGATTTTCAATTTGATTCGGGCGGACAGGAGGAGACGGAAACCCCTGCCCCGCAGCTTCAAAAGCTCTATGTGAGCCTGGACAAGAAAAACCGTAAAGGAAAAAAAGTGACCCTTGTAGAAGGGTTTACGGGGACCACGGATGACTTAAAAGACCTGGCCAAAGAGCTGAAAAGCAGTTGTGGAGTCGGAGGGTCCGCCGGAGATAACAGGATACTCATCCAGGGTGATTTCAGAGACCGTTTGGTCAGACTTTTGGAAGACAAAGGATTCAAAGTGATACAAAAAGGTGGATAGAAGAGCTGGTATAAGGATCATCCGTTTTTTGCTGCCGGGAGTGCTCTTGTTTACTCTTCTGCACCAGGATCTCCCGGCCCAGGAAAAGGGGATGGATTCGCCTGTGGACACCTCCTATTTCAGGGCTGGAGAGGACGACTGGAACCTGGTTGAATCTGTACTGAAGGAAAATCCGGATGCGGTTCTCCTGCTGCTGAAACGGGGTGCCGATCCCAATGCACAGGCAGAAGGCGGAATGACCGCTCTGATGTTTGCAGCCGAAAGCGGGAATTTACTGCTGGTCAAGATGCTGGTTCTTAATGGTGCCGACCTGGAACTGACCTTTACAGAGAGAACCACTCCCCTGCTGATTGCTGTTCTAAACGGTCATTTTGATGTGGCCCGCTTCCTGCTGGAAAAGGGAGCCAACCCGGATCACCAGGATAGTTACAAGGGCTCAGCCCTTTTGTATGCAGCAGCTCTCAATAACTATGAAATAGCCGATCTGCTTCTCTTCTATGGAGCCTCAGATACCATCAGTGACCTGGAGGGGAACAGGGCCCTGATGACCGCGGTCTATTTTGGAAACCTGGAGACCAGCGATGTATTATTGCAGAACGGTCTTGATCCTGACGGACCCGACAAACAATTTAATACCCCCCTGATGATTGCCGCTCAGCAGGGAAATCTTAAAACTGCCCGGATATTGCTGGAGTATGGAGCAGGCCTGGAGAAGGTCAACAAGCAAAACTTTACCCCCCTGGCACATGCAGTCTTCAACAAAAATGACAGCATTGCCAAACTGCTCATTGACAGCGGTGCCCATGTGAACCATAGCATCAAACCCGGTCTGAACCTCTATGATCTTGCCAGGCAGAGGGGGAATAACCCGGTATTAAAGCTTCTGAAAGCAGCCGGAGCGGCTCCCTCACCGAAGCCCCGGTTTTCGGAGTTCAACCTGGCATGGGGCAATTCTTTCAGCGGCCATGAACATATGATGCAGGTCCGCTTCTCGCTGGTAGATCAGAAGTTCGGTTTCTTTGCAGAAACCGGCCTGGATTTTCGTCCCGTTTACAGGAAGATACAGCTTGAAATGGATGAGAACCTGATCCACCAGTACAGGGAAACCAGATGGGTCTGGACCCATGGTGGCGGAAAGAACTTTATATTAATTCAGGACCAGTCGGGCATGGAATATGGGGTTTATGGCGGATTATACGGTATGCTCTCCATGCCCAGCTACCGGGGGATTAGCAGCTATGATAAAGTGAACTATTCCATGGCCCTCTCTACCGGAATTTTCCTGAGAGGAAACATAGCCGGATTAAAAGCCGGAGCTGAACGATATACCTTCGGCACGCTTCTGGAGGGAGCCTGGAAAACAAATATTACCATCTATATCAGGATCGGAAAACGGAGTAATTCTTATGTCTGGAAAGAGATTACATATTAAAGCGCTTGCGCTGATATTCCTGGTACTGGTTTCGGGAAAATTTACCGCCTGTGAACCGGAAGACTGGTTGCTGACAGTGGCTTGCGATGATTGTTACGGGTATAAACCTGACAGTGCAGACCTGATTATTTATCTGAGCCTGGATGCCGAAAATGATTCGGTACCCCTCACCTTCTACCGGGGAAACTATGAAGAGGGGATAATCGACTGGCAAGATACGGCCACCACAGAGGAGTTCTATCTCTATTCAAAGATGGATGCCACTTATACAGTCCGGGCTACCTACCGGTCCGGTGACCGGATCATTGAGGCCTTCGATGCCGATCATATGCATCTCTATAATGCCGATGAAGAGTGCGGATCGCCCTGTTACATTGTTAAAGGCGGAATCTTTGATCTGCGACTACCGGATTAGGGGTAAAAGAGATTGAAACCACTTTTATAATCTTGCTTGTGAAAGAAAAAGAACTCTCAAGAGAAAAACTGCTGGAACAACGTAGGGAGCTGATGGCCAGTCTGAAATATGCCAGCTTCATACAGAGGGCCGTGCTTCCTGACCAGAAGCTCATGGAGAATATGCTCAAGGACTTTTTTATTTTCCATCAGCCCCGGGATATTGTCAGTGGTGATTTTTACTACTGCGCCCGAAAAGAGGATTATATTGTGGTAGCTTCAGGCGACTGCACCGGGCATGGCGTACCGGGTGCACTGATGAGCATCATGGGAATTTCATTTCTCAATGAGATCCTCAGTATCAGAGGGCCCATCCGTTCCAGCAGGATCCTGAACCTGTTGCGGGAAAGAGTGATGAAAGCCCTGCACCAGCGTGGATATGAACTGGAAAACAAAGATGCCATAGACATATCACTCTGTGTGTTCCACCCCAGAACAGGCGAATTACAGTTTTCAGGCGCCAACAACCCTCTCTATCATATACGCAACAGGGTACTGACTGAAATCAAAGCCGATAAAATGCCGGTTGGCATCGATGCCATAGAAGAAAACTCATTTACAAATCATGTACTGCAACTTAAAACGGGCGACATCGTATACCTATTCTCAGATGGTTATCCGGATCAGTTTGGCGGGCCTGAGAATAAGAAATTCAAATATGGCCCGTTTAGAGAATTGCTGATCGGGATTTCGGACCGGGACATGGAGGAGCAGAAAAAGGAGCTGGACATCGTCATGAAGAAATGGAAAGGCGACGAACCCCAGGTAGACGATATATTGATCATCGGAATCAGATTTAAATAATACCGGAATAATGCAATTAACTGCTTTCAGGATTCAGAACTTCAGATCTATTGTGGATACCGGCTGGCATGCTCTGGCCCATGATAACATCACCAGTCTGATCGGCCAGAACGAATCCGGGAAAACTTCTATTCTGGAAGCACTCAAGGCATTCCATGACGGAAGGCTGATTGAGGATATGCTCAGAAGCGACCTCTCCCTGCCCGTGGTTTCCTGCAAATTCAGATTTCAGTATGCCGATATTGAAAACCGCATCGAGAAAAGAAAACTGAATCCGGAAATCCGGAAATTAATGGGAACTGTGACAAGCATCTCCCTAAGCAGAAGATGGGAGGATGACATGGATTCCCATATGGAGATGGGAGATGAATTACAGGAAGTGTATAACGAATCCATGGACAAGTTCAGACAGCGGGAAATAAAGGTTATGAAAAACCTGGAGCATCTGAACCAGGATATCGATGCCGCCACAAAAAAACTGGACAAAGCGAAGGAAGAGGCCGAATGGACATCCGGGAAAATGGAAACTGTAAGGCTCCGGATAAACGAGATCAGGCGAAACATCCGGAAGTTTCCCTCCAGGGAGCGAAAAGCGGAGTTACGGAAGGAGCTGGAACTGGAAGAAGAAATGTTTCGCAAGCTGAAGGAGACCCTGGAGCAGAAGCTTATCAAAAAAGAGGAGAAGGGTGACATCCTGGAAGCCCTGGATGAAAAAAGAGAAGTCAGCAGAAAACTGGAGCAGATTCAGGAGCAGATCGACGAGAAAATGGAGGGGCTGGGCCAGGTGCAGGAGCAACTGAAGCAGCTGCTTCAAATGACCGGAATGTACCTCACTGAAAAAGAGCAGCGGGCCGCTGAGATCAGGGAAGAGATCTTCCGGACCGACATCGAGAAGCTGAAAGGGGAAATATCGGGGCTGCAGGAGGAACACAGCATTCAGTTACTCTGCCTGGAATTTGTCTTCGAGGGCATGTCCATTGAACCCGCGTCTGTCGCGGCGCAGAAGGAGCTTGAATCCATGAAGGCATTTTACAGTTCCAGAGAGCTTGCCGAAGAAATTTTCAAAATAGTCCCTGATTTCGAAATGTTTGAAGATTTCAGCTCCCTTCTTCCCAACCGCATAGACCTGGAGGACATAATCAGGGCCAACAAACGTGCCGAAGGATATAAAGCCGCAATCAACTTCCTGACGATCACCGGACTGGAGTACTCCTTTTTCCAACAACCTTCCAGCAGGATCCTGAAACAGAAAATTGAGAACCTGAATGGGGAACTCACCCTGAATTTCCAGGATTTCTGGAGGCAGAATGTAGGGAAAAACAACAAGATCAATATTAATTTTGAGCTCTCACATTACGACCATGCCAATCCGGAGAAAAGCGGAAAGCCCTTTATTGAATTCTGGATCAAGGACGAAAGCGAACGGCTCTATCCCAAGCAGCGAAGCCGGGGGGTAAGGTGGTTTCTCTCCTTTTTCCTGGAACTGAAGGCCACGGCCATGGATAAAAGCAAGCATGATAAAGTCCTGCTAATCGATGAACCGGCAGTAAGCCTGCATGCAAGGGCCCAGGAAGATGTGCTTAAAGTCTTTGATGATATCAGGGAGCGGATCCAGATCATTTATACCACTCACTCCCCCCACCTGATAGATGTAAACAAATTATACCGAATCCTGGCTGTTCAGCGCGCCATTGAAGACGATATGAAGAGCGAAACGGTGGTTTACAGTGCGAGATCCCTCAAGTCGGCTACCGCCGATACCCTCTCTCCCATTTACTCGACCATGGGAGCAAGACTGAACCAGCAGGAGATTATCAAATCCTTCAACAATGTCATTGTGAAGGACCTGGCTACCTACTATTTCCTGAAAGCTTTGGTGGCCCTTACCGGCTTCGGCAAGGAATGCTATTTCCTTCCTGCTTCAGGGGCGGAGAGCATTCCCATGATGGTCAATATTCTGATGGGATGGGGGATTGATTATGTGATCCTTAATTTCGGGAATGCGGAAGAGAGGCTGGTGCATGAAAAACTGATGAAAGAGCAGTATGATAATAAGATCGATCTGGCCGGCAAACAGATGTTGTTTCTGGAGGACTATCCCGATACAGAGGACCTGTTCTCCACCATAGATTTTAAAAAATACGTGGTAAAAGTGAGAGAGGGAATCACGGTTAAAAATTCAGAATACCTCATAGACAGCAACTTCTCCAGAGCACTTCTTGCCTCAAACCTCCTGCAGGAAGTGAACAACGGGAAAGTGAGTTTCAGCATGCTTGATGACGAGTCGCGCGATAATCTCAATACCTTTATTCAGCAGCTTTCTGCCATTCTTAAATAACCTGAAGCCACTCTTTATGAACTTCCGCCTGAGTTTCCCCATTCTGATCCTGATTTTAAGTACCTCCCTCTTCTCTGCAGGCCAGGATACCCTTCTTCTGTTTCATCCGACCGTGTACAACCTGGAAGTGATACAGAAGCTTATGGAGGAAGAGCTCTTCCCTCTGGAAGGCTACCATGTATTGGGAGTATATCACCCCGGCGAGACCTATGATTACAGGAAGACCAAAGACTACATCGATCAGAAGCAGACAGGCCTTTTCAGCATCAGGCAGATCAAAGGCGAACTGGGAGCGGAACACCTGTTCCGGAAAAATTCTGCGAGTGAAGAGTTCAGGGAGCTTTTTAAATGTTCCGAGGGTGCTCTCTTTATGGGAGGACCCGATATTCCGCCTTCCGTCTATGGAGAGAAGGTCCACCTGCTCACCGCTGTCACCGATCCCTTCAGGCATTACCTCGAACTATCCTACCTGTTCCACCTGCTCGGAGGCACTCAGGACCGGGAATGGGTCCCTTACCTGGAACAAAAGCCCGGCTACCTGATTAATGGGATATGCCTGGGAATGCAAACCCTGCATGTGGCCACCGGAGGAACCCTGATTCAGGACATACCCACAGAGCTTTACGGAATATGGAATGCCGAGGATCTCCTGTCGCTGCCCCCTGATCAGATGCACCGCAACTACCAGGATTATCTGAATACAGATTGCGCAGACCCAACTTCCTATCATTTTCACAAAGTGACTCTGAGCAAAGGTGAGACCCTCAGCCGGGGAATTGGCTTCCGGTCCGGCACTTTGCCCCTGGTTCTCAGTTCCCATCATCAGGCCATAGAAAAACTGGGACCAGACTGGATGGTAACGGCCACTTCCATGGATGGAAGAATTATTGAAGGCATCCGGCACCGCAAGTATCCCCATGTACTGGGAATACAGTTTCACCCGGAGAAACCAGGGCTGTTCGATCCTTCGATTCATCACCCATCGGGATGTCATAGTACCATCAATTTCCAGGAGGCCATCGCTAACAGTGATTCCTACAAATTCCATGTGGCATTCTGGAACTATCTGGGAAGAGTCTTGCAGAAAAACAGGGAATAAGAGCAGCTACTCAATTTCAATGAAGTTGATTTTTAAATCCAGGATGGAGGAATAATACTCCCCGCGCTCCAGGATATCATCATCACCCTCCTCATAAACCCAATTGATTTTCAGATCATAACCGTCATTATCAACCTCTTTGAGCTTTTTGAGCAATCGCAGCATATACTTGGAAGTTCCACTGTTCAGGTATTCCAGTTCAATATCAACTTCGGTGAATCCAGGGGGTAAAGAAGCAAAAGCGATAATCCAGTCAAGGATGTCCTCGTAAAAGAGAGAGACATCTTCCGGGATGGACCGACCCTTAAATTTTATCCTTCCTTTGGGGTCCAGCAAAACATAAGGTGTTCTCGGAGTAGGCTGAAACTCTAGTTTATCCATCCTTTGCAAAAAAGTAAGAACAATATAGTGATTTTTGTGCTTTGCCCGAACAATTCATTTCCATTTTATTCAGAAATACATTCTGGCCAGGGGAGCAATATCATCGTTGGTGAAAAATCCCTTCTTGTAACGGTAATACCCGGTAATGGCAATCATGGCTGCATTGTCTGTGGTAAAACTCAAAGGTGGAATAAACACCTGCCAACCCTGTTTTTCTGCCTCCGTCTCCATGGCAAGACGCAGTCCCGAATTGGCAGAAACTCCACCGGCCAGGGCCACCTGATTGATCCCGGTCTTCTTCATGGCAAGGCGAAGCTTCTGGAGTAAAATATCGATAATGGTATGTTGGAGGGAGGCTGCAAGATCGGCCTTGTTCTCATCGATAAACCCTGGATTTTCTTTCAGAGAATCCCTGAGTTTATATAAAAAGGAGGTTTTCAAACCGGAGAAAGAGTAATCATATCCCCGGATCCGGGGTTTGTTGAAGGTGTACCTGAACGCATCTCCCTGCCTGGCCAGCCGGTCTATATGTGGCCCTCCCGGATAGGGCAGACCCAGAAGCTTTGCACATTTGTCAAAGGCCTCCCCCGCCGCATCATCTATGGTACGCCCGATGATCTCCATGCTGTGGTAATCCCTGACCACGACCAGCTGGGTATGCCCCCCTGATACCAGAAGAGAGATGAAAGGAAAACGAGGAGCCGCTGCAGCCTGCCACTGCGATTGAATAAAATGAACCAGCATATGTGCCTGAAGATGATTCACCTCGATCATGGGTATACCCAGAGCCGCAGTAAAACCCTTGGCAAAAGAGGTCCCCACGAGCAACGATCCCAGGAGTCCCGGCCCCCTGGTAAAGGCCAGGGCATCGATCTCGCTCCGTGCAACACCGGCTTCCTTCAATGCCCGGTCGACTACTGGAACGATATTCTGCTGATGTGCCCTGGAGGCCAGCTCGGGCACCACTCCTCCATATTTCCGGTGTACCTCCTGCCCGGCAATTACATTGGAAAGTAGTTGCCGATCCCTGATTACAGCAGCAGAAGTATCATCGCAGGAAGATTCAATCCCCAGAATAACAGTGCCCGTCACAACTTTTTCTATTTTTGTATTGTTTCAGTTACAAGAAAGTGCAAAAGTATTAAAAAGATAGCGAAAATAGGCCTGATCGTAATATTGCTTTTTCTGGCAATTCCGTCGCTGTCTTTACTTTTTTTGCAGAACCGGCAGGTTCAGACCGTAGTCAGTAAAATGCTGGCCGAACAGTTATCGGAGGAGCTTCATTCCACTATTTCTCTTTCATCGGTCAACTTCTCCTTTTTTAAAAGAATTCAGGTAAGGGACCTCTATATCGAGGATCTTCATGGAGATACGCTGATCTATTCGGAACTTACCAAAATCCGGATCAAGCAGATCAGACCAGATCAGAGAAGACTGGAGATCAGTAAGATCACCCTGGAAAATGCCTGGTTAAACCTGGTGATTGAAAGCGAAGGCGGGGTTAATCTGAGTTTGATCATCGACCGGCTGAAAAAACCCCATGTACCTCCGGAAAGAAAATCAAAACTTCATATCCACGAAATAACCATGAGCAATGGCAGGTTTTCACTGACGAAAACGGGCCACCAATCCTTGCGCCCGGAGATAGATTTCAACGATTTTGATCTGCATGGACTCGAAATCTCCCTGCTTGACCTGATCAGTGATCAGGACACCGTAAATATGAACATCGTCTCCCTGTCTGCTGTGGAGAAATCGGGATTCGAATTTGGTCACCTGGCTACCCGGATGTCTGTTGGTAAGACCCATATGCATTTTAAGGATTTGGCAATAATGGCCGGAGGCTCCGAACTGAATGTCCCTGTTCTGGGTTTCGATTTTGATCACTGGCAAGGCTTTAAATATTTTTCCAGAGAGGTGGATCTCACCTTTGAATCGGATCATTCTCAGGTAAAAACAGAGGATCTTGCCGTTTTTGTTCCGCAAACTGCCGGAATACTGGACCGTTTTACCATTGACGGCTCTTTGCATGGTGCACTCAGTAAGCTGAAAGGTGAAAAAATGGAAATGACTTTTGACGAGCAGAGTACGCTGGCTTTTGACTTCATTGCCATCGGTTTGCCTGATTTCAGCAATACCTTTCTGGATTTCAATTTCAGGGAACTAAATAGCTCGGTATCTGCCATACACACTATATTTAATCAGAAAAAAGCCGCCTCGAAGCAGTCGCTCTACCCCTGGATCAACATGGGTATGCTGGATTTCAAAGGACAGTTTACGGGATACCCGGATAATTTTGTTGCCATGGGTTATCTGCAGACCGATATGGGACAAATGCTGATGGACCTTTCATTCAGGCCGGACAGCATCCTGGGAATTGACTTTCACGGACATCTCTCCACCCGCGATTATAAACTGGGGGAACTCCTCGGGCAGGAAGAGCTGCTCTCTCAGCTGGACATGGATGTGATGGTGGATGGAAACCTCTTCGAAGGTGAGATAAGAGCCAACCTGAACGGAACCATCGACACCCTGTACTTCTCCCAGTATGCCTACAGCAACATTACCCTGGACGGAGCATTTACCAATAACACTTTCAACGGTGGTTTTAGCATCAGCGATCCCAATATCAGAATGGATTTCCAGGGAAAAACGGACTTCTCCGGTGAGGTTCCGTTCTATAATTTCACTGCCGATGTGGCCCGTTCCAGACCCTATTTCCTGAACCTTGGTGTGGAAGATCCCCATACCTTTGCCTCCTTTTTGATTGAAACCGATATCAGCGGGAATACCCTGGATGAACTTAATGGAGAGATTCGCCTGGTGAATAGTCTTTTTGAGAGAAATCAGGACCAGGTACAATTATATGATGTCAGGCTACATGCCCTTAACAGGCCGGACACCTCCTCCATTGAACTTAGATCCGAACTGATCGATGCCTCTATCTCAGGAAAGTTCAAACTCTCCTCCCTGCCCTCTTCTCTGGAGAATATGGTCGATCATTATGTAAACCTGATTCCCGGGAAACCGGCAATAAGCGATACGATCAATCGCTTCACTTATCACCTGGATCTGAAACATGTAAATCCAGTCCTGGATTTCTTCTTCCCGAAGATCCAGATCGCTGAAAACAGCAGCATACATGGAGAATATCATCCGGACAGGGGCATTAACAGCGCCGAAGGGCACTTTCCTGAGCTGGGCATCGGTCCCGGTTCCTGGTCCAATGCAGAATATCATACCAGAACCTTTGACGACAAATTTGAATTCATGTTCCGTGCCGATAGTATGATATATGGCAAAAATTATGCCCTGGAAAACCAACAGTTTCACCTTACCGCCTCTAACGACACAGCCAGGCTAGACATTGACTGGAGCAACCATTCAGAACCAGATTACAGCGGAGAGATACATCTTTTTGGAAGCTTCCTGTCCGATTCCATGGCAGAGAGGGGCTTTCTGGTTGAAGTGGAACCCTCTGAATTTTTCATTCAGAGTGAGAAATGGAATGTGGACCATTCCACTTTCCTGCTCAGAAAGAACTATCTGCATGTGGACAATCTTTTTATTCGAAGCAGAGAAAAGCATGTGCTTGCTGCCGGCACCATAGCTTCCGGAGGAGGACAGGACTTCGACCTGGATATCAGGAACCTGAATCTTGGAGAACTGGCCAGTCTGGGCAGACTGAACGCAGAACTGAATGGGAACATTACGGGCAACTTTAACTACCGGGAAACAGAAGGCAACCCCTATATTTATACAGACCTTCAGGTGGATACCCTCCGGTTCAACAATCAGTTGCTGGGGCCCACCAGTTTAAAAGCAGCCTGGAACGACACCCGCAGGACCGTCCGGGTGATGCTGCAATCAAATCTGAACGACGTAAAAACCATAGAGCTGAACGGTGAATATATTCCAGAAGGCAGGAAAGTGGATTTTGAGATTCACGTGAATGAACTTCAGCTTCAGGCACTCCATCCCTACGTTGAAAATTTCCTTGTTGATCTCTCCGGCACGGGTTCCGTTAATCTTACCCTCGACGGAACGCTCGATCAGCCCAAACTAAACGGTAGCCTGGGATTCAACCAGGGAGCTGCCACGATCTCCTTACTGAATACTCCTTATCTTTTCAATGGCCCTGTCAGAATCTATAACAACAATCTCTATTTTGAGAATTTTACAGCCTCTGACCAAGAGGGAAATGTGGGAAGAATAAACGGGTCCATATCCAATAACTATTTCCGCGACTTTTATGCCAACATCCATATGGAAGCAGAGAATCTGAATTTTATGGATACCCGTTCACTGGATAATGACCTCTTTTACGGAACTGTTTTTGCCACCGGTGATGCCACTGTTCAGGGAAGTTTTAATGATCTGAAACTGACCGTTGACGCCAGTACTGAAAAGAATACCGCACTCTATCTTCCCCTGTATAATGCCAGAGAAGTGCAGCGCTCAGATTTCATCACATTTATTCAGGAAACAGAGCATACCGAAAGGGAAGCTGGCAGACAGGAAAGCCTGAGAGGTATTGAAATAGAACTGGAGGTTGAAATTACAGAGGATGCCGTGGTCCAGTTGATTTTTGATCCCAAAGTGGGAGATATTATTGAGGCAAGTGGCCGGGGAAATATTCGTATGCTCGTGGACCAGTACCAGGGATTCCGGATGTTCGGGGATGTGGAACTCTTATCCGGCGACTACCTCTTCACTTTGCAGAATGTCATCAATAAACGGTTTCAGATTGAACCGGGAGGAATGATCAACTTCAATGGTTCGCCAACAAACGCCTCCATAGATCTGGCAGCCATATATGGAACCAGAGTAGCTCCGTACAATCTGTATCAGGGGGATCCCTCGGATGACTATGCCGAATTGCTGAAGAAGCGAATTCCTGTTGAATGCCACCTGCAGTTGCTGGGCGATCTCCGCTCCCCCACCATTGCTGCCGGTATAGAGATGCCAACTGCAGATCCGGAAACACGGGGTATTCTCGACAATGCCACAAGTACGGAGGATGAGCTGATGAAACAGTTTATCTCCCTGCTAGTTATCAATGATTTCTATAGTGTTGCGGGTTACGGGATCCAGAATATGGGTACCATGAACAGTTCCATTGCCGGAGTAACGGCCAGTGAATTGCTGTCTAACCAGCTAAGCAACTGGCTTTCACAGATAAGTGATGATTTTGATATCGGATTTAATTACCGTCCGGGCGATCAGGTGTCGACCCAGGAGATGGAAGTGGCCCTCTCCACACAGCTCCTGAACGATCGGGTGATTATCAGCGGAAACCTGGATGTGGGCGGACAGGAGACCAACCCTTCCAGTGAAGCCAGTAACAACCCTTACATTATGGGGGATTTTGAAGTGGAGTACAGGGTGACCGATAATGTGAGTATTCTTGCATTCAACCGTTCGCGGGATGAACTGATCGCGATGACCGCTCCCTACAAACAGGGAGTAGGCGTTTCCTACCGGGAAGATTTTAATAATCTGAGTCAGCTGCTGGCCCGCTACAAAGAAGCCATCAGCAATCGGAAAAAGAAGAAGAAAAAGTCCGGAAAGTCAGATTCTCAAGAGTAAAACTTTTCTATATTTGCGGCTTAAAACTTCTAAATCCTAACTTAATCTACAGATCATGTTTATTGTAATGGTTATTGTTTTTGTTCTGGGATACCTCGCCATAGCCCTGGAACACCCGCTGCACGTTGATAAGGCCATCCCGGCTCTGGCAATTGGCACTTTGCTGTGGGTTCTTTACATTTTTGGCGCGTATGACATTTTTACGGCCGGACTGAGTGAAGCCTGGAACTCCTATATTCACAGTGGCGAAGGACACGGAGAAACCGGAATCCAGGCCATGCGTCATTTCATCGTGGATAAAGAGATCATCCATCACCTGGGTGAGATTTCCGAGATCCTCTTCTTCCTGCTTGGCGCCATGACCATTGTTGAGGTCATTGACAAACATGACGGGTTCAAGATTATTACTGACAGGATCAAGACCACCAAAAAAGTGAAGCTCTTATGGATTCTCAGTTTCCTCACCTTCTTTATGTCCGCTGCCCTGGACAACCTGACCACGACCATTGTGATGGTTGCCCTGCTTCGAAAACTGATCTCCGAAAAAGAGACCCGCTGGTTCTTTGCTTCCATGGTGGTGCTTGCAGCCAATGCCGGTGGTGCCTGGTCGCCCATTGGAGATGTGACCACCATCATGCTGTGGATCGGTGGACAGGTAACTACCGGGGCCATCATCACCAGGGTTATTTTACCCAGTCTTTTCACCATGATTGTTCCCCTGGCCTTGCTCAGTTTCACTTTAAAAGGGGAGGTCAGCCGGCCCGAGATTGATGAAAATGAAAAGATCTACACCCGGCCATTTGAACGCAAATTAATGCTGATACTGGGTGTAAGCGGACTCCTGTTTGTTCCTGTTTTCAAAACCATTACCCACCTTCCTCCTTATATGGGCATGCTCTTTTCATTGTCATTGATCTGGCTGACCTCTGAGCTTTTGCATAAAAACAAACCGGATGAGGTCAAGAAAAAACTAAAGGTGATTTACATCCTGCAAAAGGTCGACACTCCCACCATCTTTTTCTTCCTGGGGATTCTGTCGGCCGTCGCCGCGCTTCAGAGTGCCGGACAACTGACCATCATGGCCGGATGGCTGGATGAGAACCTGGGGAACATC
The DNA here is from genome assembly GCA_029210725.1 of Bacteroidales bacterium. Lineage (NCBI taxonomy): Bacteria > Pseudomonadati > Bacteroidota > Bacteroidia > Bacteroidales > Bacteroidales bacterium. The sequence goes on from JARGFM010000031.1 coordinate 27,511, forward strand.
TTCCTGATCGATATGGCCATCGGCATTCTCTCCGCCGTGGTGGATAATGTACCGCTGGTGGCAGGGGCCATGGGCATGTATCCCATTGAAGACGCCGCCCATATTGCCACCCTGGTCGATCCTGCTGCCATAGAATATGCCAGCAACTTCGTTCAGGATGGCCTGTTCTGGGAGTTCCTGGCTTATTGTGCCGGTACCGGAGGCAGTATTCTGATCATAGGATCTGCCGCAGGAGTTGCCGCCATGGGGATGGAGAAAATCGATTTCATCTGGTATCTGAAACGGATTTCTCTTCTGGCACTTCTGGGATATGTGGCTGGTGCTGGTGTTTACTATCTGCAATCTCTTATTATACACCATTAAGCCGCTGAGAAGTAGCTGTTAATAAAAGAACTGAATCTTTGATAACGGGATATACTACATCGAAGTATATCCCGTTTTATTTCATATATTCGACGGAAATTTGAATCGCATGAAAAACTTGATTATTCTTCAGGTTACAAGCCTGGATACCAGTAGTATACAGGCTACCTCAACGGAATCTTTTATTGATATTGCCCTGAAGGGCGGCTGGGTGATGCTACCCATCGTTATCCTGAGCTTTATCGCAGTCTATATATTTTTTGAACGCTGGTTTGCCATCAAGAAAGCGGCCCGGGTCGATCAGACCTTCATGAACCGTATAAAGGACTATATCATTGATGGTAAGGTCGATTCGGCCCATACGCTTTGCCAGTCCACCGATAATCCGGTAGCCAGGATGATCGATAAGGGAATCAGCCGCATTGGTCGCCCGCTCAACGATGTCAATGCGGCCATTGAGAATGTTGGCCGGCTGGAGATCTATAAACTGGAAAGGGGATTACCCACTCTGGCCACCGTGGCCGGAGGAGCGCCCATGATCGGTTTCCTGGGAACGGTTATCGGGATGGTGCAGGCCTTTCACCAGATGTCTACCGCAGGGAACAATATCAATGTGGGACAGCTTTCCGGCGGTATCTACACCGCACTGATCACGACCGTGGCCGGTCTGACTGTAGGTATTATCGCCTATTTTGCCTATAACACACTGGTAGCCAGGGTCGATAAGGTGATCAACAATATGGAGGCAGGCACTTCCGAGTTCATCGACCTGCTTAACGAACCTGCAAAATAGGAAAGATGGCACTCAAACCCAGAAACAGGGTCCTGGATAATTTCGCCATGTCGGGCATGACCGACATTGTATTCCTGTTGCTGATCTTTTTTATGCTTACCTCCACCCTGATTGCCCCCAATGCCCTGAAGATGCTACTGCCCAGCAGAGGGCAGGTGACCGTGGAGGGAGAATCGCTTATCCCCACGGTAACCATTCACAGCGGAAGCCGCATCACGGTCGATGGCAGAACAGTCTCGCTGGAGAACCTGGGTTTGGTTCTTGAATCCAAACTCCGCGGGCTGCCCGATCCCACCATCAGGGTGCTTACTTCACCGGCTGTTTCAGTGGGTGATGCGGTAGCTGTTATGAATGTGGCAGCTGAAAAAGATTACACCGTGGTGCTGAAACAACTTTAATGGCCATAGAATCGAGACATAAAGCCAATAAGAACTTTGCCATGTCGGGCATGACCGACATTGTATTCCTGTTGCTGATCTTTTTTATGATCGCCTCCACCCTGATATCGCCGGCGGCGCAAAATGTTCAGCTTCCGGAGAGTAACAACCAGACTCAGGCCAACCCGGTTCTGGTAGTATCTGTCGCCCGGGATAAAGTGATCTCTGTGGACGACCAGGAGTATGCCCTCTCAGAACTGGAAAGTGTTCTTCGGAAGAAACTTGAAAACTACGGAGAGGCTCCGACAGTCCGCCTGAATGCGGACCGGGATCTCAACATGGAAGAGGTTTTTGCCTTTCTCGAAATCGCCAAACGAAACCGGTACAAGGTGATACTTGGAACCAGACCATCGGACTGACCGTTATATAAGTACCATGAAGCTTAACAGAAGAGGCCTTTTAGCAACTATTGTCTATCATGCACTGCTGCTTTTGCTGCTGGTGTTTGCCGGGCTTACCTTCCCCGATCCCCCGCCCGAGGAGGAAGGGATACTGGTCAACTTCGGCACCGATGAGTCCGGCCTGGGAGAATATGAGCCTATGGGGGATGATCAGCAGGCAGGGAATCCCGATATGGAGGTCTCTCAAAGCCAGGAACCCGTGGAAGAGGAAGAGTATCAGGAACCGGCGGAGGAGACCAGGGAAGCTTATACCCCGCCTGAGCCGGAAGAGGTCGACCAGACTCAGGATGTGGAAGAGACCCGGGTGAGAGAAGAGCCCAAACCCACTGCAGAAGAGCTGGAAAGACAGCGGCAGCAGGAGTTGGAAAGACAGCGACAGGCGGAACTCGAAAGGCAGCGCGTAGAGCAGGAGCGGATTGAAAGAGAACGAAGAGAGGAACAGGAGCGCATTGAACGGGAAAGGCAGGCCCAGGCCGAGAGGCTCAACAATCTGGGCCGGGATGCCTTTGGAAGACAGGGGCTTGGTGAAACGGAAGGCTCGGAAGGAATTACGCAGGGAAGCGGAAACCAGGGCGATCCGAACGGAAGTCCCGATGCGGACAATTACGGTACCGGAGGCGGACTGGGCGATGGAATCTCCTTCGGAGGGCTGGGTTCCAGAAAGGCCAGGGGGAGTTTACCCAAGCCCAATATGTCGGGCTGTGATGTGACGCAGAAGATTGAGGTCCGGGTGGAGGTCCAGGTGGACCGGGACGGGAATGTGGTCAGCGCCATTGTGACCAGTTCCACCTACCAGAATAAGTGCATCTGGGATATGGTGGTGGAAGCTGCCAGGCAGAGTAAGTTTTCCGTGGATCAGAGTGCCAACTACAGGCAGACCGGCTGGATCAGGTACATCATAGTACCCTGAAAGCATCCCAGATCAGCTTGGTGGCTGCAACCAGGATAGCCGCCAGCACCACATACCTGATAAACACAGCTCCCCGTTTCACAGCTATCTTTGTACCTACCAGGGCCCCGAGCATATTCCCAACGGCCAGTACCAGCCCCATCCAAAGATCCACATCTCCGTGCAGGAAAAAAACTACCAGGGCCAGCGGGGTATAAAGCAGGATGACGAAGATTTTCAGGGCATTGGCTTTCACCAGTTCAAATCCGCTTGCCAGCACCAGGCCGGTAAGCAGAAAAAACCCCACTCCTGCCTGGATAAAACCGCCATAAATCCCTGTAAAAAAGAAGATGACCGCCTGAAGCCAGTAAGGAATCGGGGGATGCTCTTCATGGCTGTTAATCCAGCGGTTGGGTTTCAGGAGCATCAGGAAAAATACCACGATCATCACCCCGGCAATGGCCAGTTTCATCACTTCGTCATTCAGGTTCACAGCCACAAAGGCACCAACAATGGCACCCAGCAGCGCAGGGATACCCACCTTGAATCCGGAAGGAAAATCCATGACCTTCTCCTTGTGAAAGCGGTTCACTCCCACCACATTCTGAAGAAAAATGGCAATCCGGTTGGTCCCGTTTGCCATATTGGGTGGAAGCCCCAGTGCCATCAACAAAGAAAGGGTCAGCAGGGAACCTCCGGCTGCCAGTGTATTGATGATGCCGGCGATGAATCCGATGGATATAACCAGGATATAGGTGTACCACTCCATGCAGCTGCGATCAGGCAAACATGGGGAAATCGACCATCATTTCGTTTACTTCCCGGCGGATTTTTTCAATCAGTAATTTATCATCAATGTTCATAATGACCCGGTCGATCAGATCCACAATCCCCGGTATCAGATCTTCCTTCACCCCCCGTGTGGTGATGGCAGGAGTACCCACCCTGATTCCGCTGGTCTGGAAAGGCGACCTGGAATCAAAGGGAACCATATTTTTATTTACGGTGATATCCGCCTCCACCAGGGTGTTTTCCACCTGCTTGCCGGTAGTATCCGCCACCCGGGTCCGCAGATCAATCAGCATGGAGTGGTTATCGGTACCATCAGAAACCACCTTGTATCCCTTCTTCATAAATGCATCGGCCATGATGACTGCATTCTTCTTAACCTGGGCCTGGTAGATCTTGAATTCGTCCGTAAGCGCCTCTCCAAAAGCCACAGCCTTGGCCGCTATGATATGTTCCAGGGGCCCTCCCTGGATCCCGGGAAAGACCGCCGAATTGATCAGGGATGACATTTGACGGATCACCCCCTTCTTGGTGGCCCTTCCCCAGGGATTCTCATAATCCTTCCCGATCAGGATAATTCCGCCCCTTGGCCCGCGAAGGGTCTTGTGAGTGGTCGACGTGACAACATGAGCGTAGGGAAGCGGATTATCCAGCAAGCCGGCAGCAATAAGGCCCGCCGGATGGGCCATATCAATCATCAGAATCGCTCCGATCTTATCGGCAATCTCCCGCATCCGTTTATAATCCCACTCACGGGAATAGGCCGAAGCCCCGCCCACGATCATCCTGGGACGCTCTTTAAGGGCCACCTCCTCCATGGCTTCATAATCGATCCGCCCTGTACGCTCATCCAATCCGTAGGATACGGCCCGGTACAGAATACCGGAGCTGTTGACCGGGGAGCCATGCGACAGGTGCCCCCCGTGACTCAGGTCGAGGCCCATAAAAGTATCGCCCGGTTCCAAAACGGTCAGGAAGACCGCCATATTGGCCTGGGCACCCGAGTGGGGCTGCACATTGGCGTACTCCGCCCCGTAGAGCTGGCAGAGCCTCTCTATGGCCAGGTCCTCCACCTTGTCAATCACCTCACATCCCCCGTAGTAGCGATGACCCGAATAGCCTTCGGCATATTTATTGGTCAGACAGGAGCCCATGGCTTCCATCACCTGGGTGCTGACAAAATTTTCAGAGGCAATCAGTTCAATACCCCTTCTTTGACGTTGCTGTTCGTGTTCAATGAATGTAAAAAGTTCAAGATCTCTCTTCATGATGCCTGTTTTGGAAAATATCTTCAAATTTAGTGTTTTGCAACTGTAAAAAAGTGAATCCCGGCTCGTCTTTTTAACAAAACTAAAGCTCAAACAGGGTTGGAGATTATTTTTTCAAACCGGTCCTGGTCTAAGCTTATCAATACGACTATCCCACCACGATTCCCTGAAGCAGGAAAAGCCCAGCTGCAATCAAAGCGCCGATAATCGGTCCGATTACCGGGATCCAGGCATAGCCCCAGTCACTGCCCCCTTTGTGGTCCATGGGCAGCAAATTATGCATGATCCTGGGAGCCAGGTCTCTGGCCGGATTGATCGCATAGCCGGTGGTCCCGCCCAGCGAGAGGCCGATGGCCGTCACCAGCAAAGCCACAGGCAATGCCCCCAGGGTGCCCAGTCCCATATTCACTTCCGTTCCCTCCAGCTGTATGCTTGGATCAGCGATGTAAAGGATCACAAAGATTAATACAAAAGTGCCGATCACCTCACTGATAAAATTATTAAGAGGCTTTCGAATGGCAGGACCCGTTGCAAAACATCCCAGCTGTGCGCCCTGGTCCTCTGTTCGGTTAAAGTGGTGACGATAATAAAGCCATACGGTTCCGGCTCCGGCTGCAGCTCCGGCCATCTGTGCGGCAATAAAAGGAAGTACCTGGCTCCAGGCAAAACTCCCTGCAGCTGCCAGTCCCAGGGTAACGGCAGGATTAATATGTGCCCCGGATACGGGTCCGGCCACTGCAACCCCCACAAATACACCCAGTCCCCACCCCAGTGAAATTACTATCCATCCACCGTTATTTCCTTTGGTATCCTTTAGTACCACATTGGCCACGACCCCGTTACCGAGCAGTATCAGGAGAAAGGTGCCTATAAATTCTGCAAAGATTTCGTTCAGCATAAGATTCAGTCTAAGAGTTATCGATCATGTTTAATGGTTCTGTTTATGGATCATACCTGGGGATCCTGCCAGGCGCGGCTCCTGGAAACAGCCTTTTCCCACTCCTTTTTCAGAGTCTGGCGCCTTTCCCGGGAGACCTTGCTGGTAAAATTACGGTCCATTGCCCACTGCTCCCCGATCTCTTCCAGCGATTCCCAGAAACCGGTAGCCAGTCCGGCCAGGTAGGCAGCCCCCAGGGCGGTGGTCTCGATGTTCTCGGGACGAATCACCGGGATTCCTATCAGATCGGCCTGGAACTGCATCAGCAGGTCGTTAACCACAGCACCCCCATCCACCTTCAGTTCGCCGATCTGAATACCGGCATCGCTCTCCATGGCTCCCATTACATCATTCACCTGGAAAGCAATACTCTCCAGGGCAGCCCTGGCTATATGTCCGGCTGTAACTCCGCGGGTCAGTCCGGCAATCATCCCCCGGGCATACTGGTCCCAGTGAGGGGCCCCCAGCCCGGTGAAGGCAGGTACAAAGTAAACCCCCCCATTATCCTCCACCGATTCGGCAAGTTTCTCTACATCCGACGAGTTCTTGATCAGACCCAGACCATCCCTCAACCACTGGATCACTGCACCTCCGATAAAGATGCTTCCTTCCAGGGCATACGTGGTCTTCCCATTCAATTGCCAGGCAATGGTCGTTATCAGGTTGCTTTTCGAACTGACCGGCTCCTCCCCGGTGTTGCAAAGAATAAAGCAACCTGTTCCATAGGTGCATTTGACCGAACCCGGCGAGAGACACATTTGTCCGAAGGTGGCAGCCTGCTGATCTCCTGCTATTCCGGCAATGGGCACCGGCACGGAGAGAATTCCCCGTGAAGTCTCTCCGTAAACTTCCGAAGAAGATTTTACCGCTGGCAGCATGCTCTCAGGGATGCCAAAGAGCTCCAGCAACTCTTCATCCCACTTCAGCGAATGAATATTAAATAACATCGTCCGGCTGGCGTTGGTCACATCGGTCACATGAACCTTCCCGCCGCTTAACTTCCATATTAACCAGGAATCGACTGTGCCCAGTGCCAGTTTACCCCTGGCTGCCTCCTCCCTTGCTCCGGGAGTGTGATCCAGCATCCACCTCCATTTGGTAGCTGAAAAGTAGGCATCAATGACCAATCCGGTCTTTTCCTGGATCAGGTCCTTATGGCCCATGGCTTTCAGCTCATCACAAAATTCAGAGGTCCTGCGGTCCTGCCATACAATGGCATTGCATATGGGCTTCCCGCTCTCCCGGTCCCATATTAACGCCGTTTCTCGCTGATTGGTGATTCCTATGGCAGCCACATCCCTGGCGCCGGCACCGGCGTTACGCAGGGCATCGTGCATTACCCGGTTCTGAGAATTCCAGATATCCATGGGATCGTGCTCCACCCAGCCGGGTTTGGGAAAGATCTGCCGGAACTCCTTTTGGGCCACCCCCACCATCGTCCCGGAATGGTCAAAGACAATGGCCCGGGAACTGGTGGTGCCCTGGTCCAGGGCCAGGATAAATTTGTTGTCTGAATTACTTAGCATGTTCGCGATATTAAGTGAATATTATAAGATCTTGCTGTTCTCCGGTCAGGCATCAGTTTAACAAATTCCGGGCTGCCAGTTTGGTAAAGGCTTCCACCTGTCGTGTTTCCCAGGTTTTATCTTTACCCAGCTCTTTGGCCAGGATTGAAGCTACGGCAGGTGCCATCCGGATACTCTCCCGGACATCCAGTTGAAGGGCCCTGATACGGCGAGACAGGCAATCCTCCAGGTTCCTGGCCATCTCGGCCCTTACGGCCCAAACGATCTGAGCCCTGATAATCTGCAGTTTTTCACTGATCAGTTCACCCATGGCAGGATCTTCCGAAACCAGTTTGTCGAGCTGCTCCCGGTCACTGCCGTACCAGTGCAGCGGATCGCTGCGGTCGACACCCTCCCTGTAAGCATAAATCTTCAAAGTGGCGGTGACAGACTTTTTAACAGGCAGGCCGGCCTGTCTGGCTGCCACGTCGACCACATCTTCGGCCATTTTCCGGTAGGTGGTCCATTTCCCTCCTGTAAGTGTAATCAGTCCCCCTCCGGAAACAAGAATCTTATGGCCCCTGGAGATCTCCTTGGTCTTCTTGCCTTCGGAAGCCGGAGCAGCCAGTGGTCTTAATCCCGTAAACACGGCCAGCACGTCGGACCGGCTGGGAGGATGCTCCATATAAAGGCGGGCTGTTTCCAGAATATACTCCACCTCCTCTTCTTCAGCCAGAGGCTCCAGCTCGGCATGCTGTTTCTCCACATCCGTGGTACCCACCACCACCCGGTTGTGCCAGGGGACCGCAAACAGTACCCTTCCATCGGAGGTTTTGGGAATCATCAGAGCCTGCTCTCCTTTCAGAAAGTCCGGATCCATCACCAGGTGAATCCCCTGACTCGGTTTTACCACATCCCTCGCCTCAGGATTCTCCATTTTCAGAATATCGTCCACAAATACCCCGGTGGCGTTGATCACTACAGCAGCAGATATCTTATAGGTTTTTCCGCTTTCACCATCCTCCGCAGTCACACCTCTGACATTACCTCCGTCCGGGATCAGTCCCTTTACCTTCATATGGTTGATTGCAAGCCCACCCTTCTCAACAACAGACTGAGCCAGGTTCACGGCCAGGCGGGCATCATCGAACTGACAATCGAAATAGCGCACGCCTCCTCGTAGCTTCTTAGTCTTGAGTGCCGGTAGTGCTTTACGTGCTCCCCGTGCGGAGAGCGGAACGGAGCGACCGATTCCCAGGCGCCCTGCCATCAGGTCATAAAGGGTAAGTCCAATGGTATAAAAGGGTACGCACCACCAGTGGTAGCAAGGAATCACAAAGGCCTGATCCTTTACCAGGTGTGGTGCATTCCTTTTTAACCTTCCCCGTTCCTTCAAGGCCTCCAGCACCAGGGAAATATTCCCCTGTGCCAGATAGCGCACACCCCCATGGACCAGCTTGGTACTGCGACTGGAGGTCCCTTTGGCAAAATCATCCTGTTCCAGCAAAATGGTCCGGTATCCCCTGGATACAGCTTCCAGCGCAGCACCCAGTCCGGAGGCCCCGCCTCCGATTACAACAATATCATATGCATGGCCGGAATGTTCCAGCGCGTCGATCATTGAATCTCTATCCATTACTGTACCAGGAATTAATTGTTGAGTGCCTCCTAAAAATACTTTTAATTTTCAAGCCTCCCAATTCTTTTTTGTAGTTTTAGAGAGAGCAAACCAACAAAACCTGACCACATCATGTTTCGAGCCAAGCTAAGCAAAACAGCCTTCACATTTCTTTGTTCCCTTTCCTTCTTTCTGGGTATCTGGGCACAATCGGATGAGCCACAGGAAAACAGCCGTGCCATAGAGTTTCCCCATATTCCCGGCTATGTGACCCTTAAATGCGACCTTCACATACATACGGTCTTTTCAGACGGTCATGTGTGGCCCGGTATCAGGGTACAGGAAGCACTCAGGGATGGACTGGATGTAATTTCTATTACAGATCACATTGAATACCAGCCACATCAGAAGGAAATCCCTCACCCTGACCGGAACACCAGCTATGAACTCGCCCTGAAGGCTGCCCAGGGAACCGGGCTGCTGGTCATTCCGGGAACAGAGATTACCCGGTCGATGCCTCCCGGTCATTTTAATGCCGTATTTGTCCAGGATGTCAATAAGATGAACCAGCAGGATGTGATGGAAGTATTCAGGGAGGCAAAAAGGCAGGGAGCCTTTGTCTTCTGGAACCACCCGCACTGGACCGCTCAGAGACCCGACGGGGTAGCCACGCTGACCGAAATGCACCTCGAACTGCTGGAAGAGGGGTTATTTGCAGGCATAGAGGTATACAACGATGATACTTATTCCGGTGAAGCGCTGGAAATTGCAAATAAGTATGGGCTGACCCTCCTGGGGAACTCAGATGTACACGGTCTGGTGGACTGGACTTACCAGGTTCCGGAAGGGGGACACAGGCCGCTTACCCTGGTGTTTGCCAGGGAAAAAAGTGCGGAAGCCATGCAAAGGGCCATGGAACAGCGGCAGACTGTTGTATGGTTCAAAAACACATTGGTTGGTCATCCGGAATTTCTTATCCCGCTGCTGGAGGCGTCGCTGGAAGTCACCAGAACAGGTAAAGGAGCTGTACCGGAAGTTCAGATCCGCAACCACTCAGATGCCGACCTGATTCTGGAAAACATATCGGATTACAGCCTGCACAATTTTGCCCCGGTATTTGTGCTGAAAGCCCATACAAAAACCAGCCTGATGGTGAAGACCCTGGAGCCCCTGGAATCCTTTGAACTACGATTCCGGGTGCTTAATGCCTATACTGCAGCAAATCAGCATCCTCAGATCAAACTTCCGGCGGAACAGGGGGCCGAGTAAATTGCCATGAGTTTCCCATATAATAACTACTTCAGAAACGCATCTACTAATCTCAAACCTTGAAACATGGAACAGAACTACAACAAACTAAGATTATTTATTGGTAGCTGTTTTGCACTATTGGTAACGGCCCTGACCTTTGCAATGAGGGCAAAAATTGAAGAGATCTTTGGCCCTGTTGAGGAAGGCGGCATTTTCGGACTTTCGAAAGAAGCCATCGGCTGGGCATTCAGTCCTGCATTCTGGGGATTTACCATTGCCATGGTGCTGGGAGGATTTGTGATCGACATTTTAAAGACAAAAACCCTGGTTTGGACCGCATTTATACTTCAGTTAATCGGAGCTGTTGTATTTATTCTAGCAAAAAATAAAGAGGTGCTGTTTATAGCCAATGTTTTTATCGGACTTGGGAACGGGACTGTTGAAGCAGCTTTCAATCCACTGGTTGCTACCATCTACCCGAAAGATAAAACCAGGATGCTGAACAGGTTTCACGTCTGGTTCCCTGCCGGGATTGTGATCGGCAGTCTGCTGGCCTACTTCATGATGGATAAAATGGATATGAACTGGCAGATTTATGCAGCCCTGCTTTTTATTCCGCTTGTAATATATGGAGTGATCTTCCTCGGACAGAAAATTCCGGAAACAGAACGTGTTGCCAGTGGGGTCAGCTACAAGGAGATGATGATGGCTGTTGGGGCACCTTTTACTATCATCATATCCATGGCCCTCATGATTCTGCTGGCGACCAAGGTCCTGAATTTCCCGGAAGGATGGATGTACCTGGCTCTAATTGGATTGGTTGCCCTGATATCTATTATGGAGGCAAAACTGGTACATAAAGAAAAGGCGATATTCCCAATCATGTTCTCCTTGATGCTTCTTACCTCTTCCACAGAACTGGTAACCAATCAATGGGTGAACGCCTTGCTGGGAGGTGCTGTGGAGAGTGCTATTCTCCTGCTGGCCCTTATTTCCACCATCATGGCTCTGGGCAGGTTTTTTGCAGGACAACTGGTTCATCGTATTAATCCCGTTGGTGTGCTTCTTTTGTCATCTGTATTTGCGGCACTCGGTATCTACGTGTTAAGCTTTGTTAGTTCATCTGGTATGACCGTAGTTGGTGCCGTCCTGTTTGCCATTGGGATCACCTATTTTTGGCCCACCATGCTTGGATTTTGCTCTGAATATATTCCAAGGACCGGAGCATTGGGGCTTTCTCTTCTTGGAGGAGCAGGATTTGTTTCAGCATCCATGTTTATGCCGGTCATGGGTAAGATCCTTGAAGAGAATGACACGAGTGTTGCTTTGCAAAGCATGGGCATACTCCCTATCTTTATGATTATTGGATTTTCAGTCCTCTTTGTTATCTACAGAAAGAAGAAACCCGAGGTCTTGTAAGGCCGCACAAATACTCTTAGCCTGATTAATTCATAAACTCCAAAATCCGGGTTTTTTCATTCCGATTTTCAAACCAAGATACTACATCGCAATC
>JARGFM010000032.1 GCA_029210725.1 Bacteroidales bacterium
GTGACCAAACTCAACGATCACCTGGTTCAACTCACGTACGGTCTCATCATCCAATAGCGATACATTGTCAACAATGTTCTGGTAGCGCAATTCACGCCTTTCGTAACCTAAGCCCCGCTCTATACCCATAATCTGACGGATCAGATAATCATGATTGGCAATATAATGCAGGTCTTCATAGCTGAGATTCTTGAGCAAGCGTACCTGAGCCAGCACAAAGATTTGCCACAAAGCCAGACCAGGACGACCGGTTTGCTTCTTGCCTGCCATTACCCTGGCCTCCAGGATCTCAAACACCCGTTCATTCCATTTTGGGGTGATGAAGATCTCTTTCAATGCGGAACACAATGCTGGATAGGCCCCACTTCTTTGCTGAGTGGTGATCTTCGTTTCACCAATGGGGATGGTGCCAAGTTCCATATACTGTTCGAATCTCTTTCTCATAATTGAACCTTGTTTGATGTGATGGCCGGAATATCCGAATCTCCTTTGCTTAACACCCTGAATATCTGTATATTCGGTGAATTATACAAGTGAAAAACACACTATATTCAAACAAGTTTTCAACATTAATTCATTGTGTGACAATTAATTGCAGGTTTTCTTACAGACACTAAATAACTTATCCGATGGAAGCTGTTCCGTTGTTTTTGTCATGCCTCAGCATTGTGGGAGCCTCTGTACTGTTTGTTATAAGCACAGCCATCCTGCTGTGTCAGGATAGTTTCCTGATTATTTCCCTGAGCTTATCCATTTTATCTTCCCCGTCCCTGGTCAGTTTGAGCTGGGCCCTGGTCCTGACCAGGTTGTGTTCCGGGTGTCTGACTTTGTAATAGCTGTCTCCATCGAGGTAATCGATCAGGAAGCGGACCGCCTGCATATAGGGAAAGAGCAGTCCGGCATAGAGCAGGGCGTCTTTCTCAGTCTCCAGCAGGATTTCCCGGGTCGAATCCAGGAAGCCTGAAGCAAATGCCTCAAAGAGATCCAGGTCCATGGTCACCCTGTCCAGGTTTTCATCATCTTCCTCTCCCGTATTGGTCAGGGTACGGATCCCGTCTCCGAAGTCGGAAGTCACGTAACCCGGTTGAATGGTGTCCAGGTCGATGACGCAGAGTCCTTTCCGTTCCTCGTCGAAGAGGACATTACTGATCTTGGTATCATTGTGCGTAACCCGGAGAGGGATGGCTCCTTTCTTCCCGAGTTCATGAATGGTCAGCATCATTTTTGCACGCGATTCCACATAAGCAATCTCTTCGGTCACCACCTTCAGTCGTCCGGCAGCATCCCTGCGGATACTCTCTTTCAGCTGGGTGAGCCTCCACTTCATGTTATGGAAATCGGGGATTACGGTTCCCACCTTTTCAGCCGGGAGATCGTTCAGCATGCTTGTGAATGCGCCAAAGGTATGTGCCCCCTGGTAGGCAATATCCGGATCGGTGGTGCTGTCAAAAACCAGGTGATTATCGATAAAACGGAGCACCCTCCAGAAATTTCCTTCCGGGTCCTTAAAAAAGGAACGGCCATCGGTGGTGGGTACGATAGTCAGGGAGCGCCTCTCCACCTCATCCGGGAAGTCTTTCCGGATCCTGGCCGCTACGTGATCCGTTACCAGCACCATGTTTTGCATCAGTAGCGGCACATCTTTGAATACCTGGTGATTGACTCTCTGAAGGAGATAATCCGGCGCAGCATCCACCCTGTTCACCAGCCGGTAAGTGTCATTGATATGTCCGCCCCCATGTGCCTGGACTTTAGCTATGCTTCCCTCCGTGGCAAACCGGGCAGCAATTGTTTCAACTATCATTTTTTAGTCCATCTGTGAGATGCAAAGGGCTGCTGCACCGTAGAGTCCTGCATTATCGAGCTGGGCTTTAACCAGATCTACCTTGCTGCTGATCATCGGTACCAGGAATTTGTCCACTTCCTCACGCAGGGGTTTTTCCAGCAGGTCCCAGGAATTAGCCACGGAACCTCCAATCACGAATGCTTCGGGAGCCAGGACATACATCACAATACGAAGGAGCTCTCCGATGTTATGTGCCAGTTCGTCAAACACGGCCCGGGAATCCCGGTCGCCCGCCCTGGCTTTATTGTATAGCTCAATTCCGGTGGTTTTATACTTGTTTTTAAACAGAGCGGCGCTGCAAATATCCTCCGAGATCCCTCCGTGGAAGGGAACACAACCCAGTTCGCCGGCCCCGCCCATCAGACCGGTATGGATCTTCCGGTTGAGAATGATGCCTCCTCCCAGTCCGGTTCCCAGGGTAACCCCCACCAGGTTGTTGTATTTCTTTCCGGCACCGTAATAGGTTTCCCCCAGGGCAAAGCAATTGGCATCATTGTTCTGGAAAGCGGGAAGATTGAATCTTTCCTCCACCCTGGGTTTTATGGCAAAACCGTTAAAGGAGGGGATGTTATTGATCTGAAGGATCTCACCGGTTTCCACATTCATAAATCCGGGCATTCCGATGCCGATTCCAATCACTTCATCGCTTATCACAGCCTCGATGGCCTTATAAAGTGAATCCATGATTTCCGGGGCAGGACGGTCCGCACCTGTAGTAACTTCCGTGCGTTCAAGCAATTCATTTTCCGAAAACCTGGCCGCTACGATAGAGGTGCCTCCAATATCTACTCCTATATATAACTTACTCATGATTTAGTCCTGATTTTATGTCCTGATATGGCAAAGTAGAGAATAAATATATAACAGGGTACCATCACCCAGTAAGCGGTCTGGTAGTCTCCCACAAGAACCTCCTCGGTAGTCTTAACCGCATCTACAATCAAACCGAAAATAAGCGGAACAACTGCACCGCCCACGATGGCAGTTACAAGCAGGGAGGCTCCGGCCTTGGTGAATTTTCCAAGATCCTTCATGGCAAGGGGCCAGATGGCTGGCCACATCAGTGAATTGGAAAAGCTGGCAAGCAGCAAGGCAAAAAAGGCGAATCGTGCTGGCATATATATAACTAATATAGAGGAAATTACGCCCAGTATAGCGAATGAGATCAGGGCTTTTTGCTGGGAGATGAACCTGGGGATGGCTATTACCCCGAAAATATAACCGGCGACCAGGCCCAGGGTCACAAATTTTGAATACCCTTCCAGGTTAGGAGCATCCCCAAAGGTTGCCCGGGCAAAATCGATGATGGAGGCCATGGGCAGGGTTTCGATTCCCACATATACAAAAAGGGCAAAGACACCCAGCACGAGGTGGGGGAATTGCAGAACACTTGTTTTTCCGGCCGCATAAGATGATTCAGCGGCTTCCTCATCATCTTCTCCCACGGCTTTCACTTCGGGAAGGGGGGCAAAGTAAACGAAGATGCCAAGGATAATCATGATCCCGGTGACAATATAGAAGGGCAGGATGATATCGTCCACATCCACTTTGGCCAGGTCGATAAACAAGCCCAGGAACAGGGGTGCCATCCACCAGGCCAGTTTGTTCATAATCCCCATCAGGCTCATGCGGACGGCAGCCGTGTCTTCAGGTCCCAGGATGGTGATATAGGGATTGACAGCACCCTGCAGCAGGGTGTTTCCTATACCTCCTACGAAAAGAGCAACCAGGAACAGCGGGAAGCTGACCGATTTGGAGGATGGGACAAACAGCCACATGCCGATCGCCATGATAAAGAAGGCGAACATCATGGCTCTCCGGTATCCGATCTTCTTAATTACCCATCCGGTTGGGCGGCCGAAGATCAGGAATGCAGAAAAAATGGCTGCTGTGACCAGGTACGATTGCCCGGTGGTCAGATCGAATGCCGATCGAAGCGCCGGGGTAAGGAATCCGCTGATTCCCACGCCAAAACCAATCATAAAAAATATGACGCCGACAATCATTAAGGGACCGACCGGGCCAACTTTAATTTTGCTCGAGTTGCTCATTTCAGGATATTTTAAAGTTTAGTTAGTCAAATGTGATCGCCGTAAAATTAATCTTTTCTTAATTATCTCAAATTTTTTAAACAGCTTATCGATTCTTGGAAAGCTAATAAGGGATAATTACATTTACCTTGTATTTTCTGACCTAAAATGATCATATGCATACGACACTTTTAATTCTGGCAGCAGGAATGGGCAGCCGTTACGGAGGGATGAAACAGGTGGACGCATTCGGACCAGGAGGTGAAACTATTACCGACTATTCCATTTATGATGCCCTTCATGGCGGATTTGAACATTTCGTTTTTGTGATCTCGCCAAAAATGGAGGAAGATTTTAAAACGAATTACCTCCGGAAATTTCCTGCTCATCTGAAAATTGATTATGTGATCCAGTCGCTGGATAATCTTCCCGGGGGATACAGATTGCCTGAAGGTCGCGAGAAACCCTGGGGTACCGCCCATGCTGTTCTGATGGCGAAAGATGTGATCAGGGAGCCTTTTGCAGTGGTCAACGCGGATGACTATTATGGCAGGAAATCCTACAAGATCATGAATCATTTTCTCAAGCAGACTTCCTTGGAGGCACCGGGCAATTATTGCATGGTTGGATTTGAACTTCAAAAGACAGTTTCAGAACACGGATCCGTAGCCCGGGGAGTTTGCCAGGTAAACGAAAAAGGATATTTGACCGCGCTGGTGGAACGAACCAAAATTTTCCTGAAAGATGGAGGGATCGTATTTGAAGAGGAGGATGGGACCCTGCACCAGCTCGATCCCATGGACACCGTATCCATGAACCTCTTTGGGTTTACACCCGATTTTTTTCCGCATATCGAAGAGCAGTTCAGGGGATTTCTGAATAAAAATGCCGATAATCCGAAGGCTGAACTTTATATTCCTTATGTGGTGGACCATCTGATTGCTGCCGGAAAGGCAAAGATGTCAGTGCTGCAAACCCCGGAATCCTGGTTCGGGGTGACCTACCAGGAGGACAAACCCACTGTACTGAAGGCGATCCGGGATCTGGTGGATGCCGGTGTGTATCCCGAATCTCTCTGGGGTTAAGGTTTTTTAATACTAACGGTTAGCCCGGCTATCCATCTAAACTTATATCCATGCAAAGACGCGATTTTATCAGGACGGGGGCTCTTGCGGGAGCCGCCGCTGCCCTGCCATTGTCCCTGTTCGGGAGGACCACCACTGAAAAGGCCCGCATCGGCTTTATCGGAACCGGATTGCGGGGCAGGAACCATCTGAATAACCTGCTGATGAGGGATGACGTGCTTATTCCTGCCATTTGCGATCTGGACCCGGATGCACTTGAAAAAGCTCAGGAACTCATTAAGAAGCAGGGTTTCCCCAGGGCGGAAACCTACAGCGGTGATCCTTTTGCCTACCAGGATTTGCTGCAGCGAAGCGATCTCGACGGGGTCATTATCTCCACTCCCTGGCTCTGGCATACCCGTATGTCGGTCGATGCCATGCGTGCCGGTAAATATGCGGGTGTCGAGGTCTCCGCTGCCAATACCCTGGAAGAGTGCTGGGACCTGGTGAATACCTACGAGCAGACCGGTGTACCGGTGATGATCCTTGAAAATGTTTGTTACCGCAGAGACGTGATGGCTGTTATGCAGATGGTTCGTGAAGGCCTTTTCGGAGAGTTGCTTCACGCCCGCTGCGGTTATCAGCACGATCTCAGGGGAGTCAAGTTTAACGATGGCCTCTCTGCCTACGGACCGGGAGTGGAGTTTGGAGAGAAAGGAATCTCCGAATCTGCCTGGCGCACCGTGCATTCCCTGTACCGGAATGGCGATGTTTATCCCACCCATGGAGTAGGGCCCATTGCAAATATGTTTAATATCAACCGCGGAAACAGGTTTGGGACGCTTACCTCCAGTGCCAGCAAAGCAGTGGGCCTGAACAGATATATTGTAAAGCATCCGAAGGGAGGGCCGCACCATCCCAATGCAAGCCTGAAATGGAAGCAGGGCGATGTGATCACCACCACCCTGGAGACCACCAACGGGGAGACCATAATCGTGACTCATGATTGTAATTCGCCACGACCCTATTCCCTTGGTTTCAGGGTGCAGGGTTCGGCCGGTCTGACCGAATTTGACTACCACACCAAACGGATTTATGTAGAAGATGTAAGTCCCGCTCACAGCTGGGAGGAAATGGATGCCTATCTGGAGAAATACGACCATCCGCTCTGGAAGAAACATGGAGCCTATGCCGAAGGAAGCGGACATGGCGGTATGGATTTTTTCGTGGACCATGCTTTCGTGGAGATCGTGAAAAGGAGGCTGGAGGCTCCCATGGATGCCTATGATGCAGCTGTCTGGAGTGCCATTACCCCTCTGTCGGAGCTTTCCATCGAAAACAACGGGGATCCCCAGGATTTCCCCGACTTCACCCGCGGCCGCTGGATGAACAGGAAGCCGGTCTTTGCGCTGGGAGACGATTTTTAGCAGGCATTCACGGGCTTACCGCGCTGAATACGCATGGCTGGTGGTCCACTCCTGTATTTGAGTCTTCTTAAGCGGGAAAAAATCTGTTCATACGAGAAAAAGCATAACTTTACCGGATCATTTTGCCATGAGGATCCTTACCCTGACATATCTGTTTGTGTTAGCTGTATCTGCACCTTCGAATCTTTTTGCGCAGGAGGAGCCGGTAGCAAGTAAAGGAGTCCTGGACCTGCGGGAATACGACTTCCATACTTCCGGAACAGTGGAGGTGAAGGGGGAATTTGAGTTCTACTGGAAGCAGATGATTAATCCTGCACTGGAAGGAGATTCCGGGGAAATGATTTATGCACGGGTACCCGGCTCGTGGACCAGTCTAAGAAAGGAACACCCGGAAGTAAGCCGCTTTGGATTTGCCACTTACAGATTGATCATTCTCTTACCGGAAAGAATGGATGAGCTGGCGTTAAGGATACAGGATGTATTATCAGCATCCGGGTATTTCTTAAATGGCAAGGCCATCGATTACCTGGGATTTCCCGGAGTGAACAAATACCAGACGGTCATCAGATACAGCCGTCCGATGATGATAGGGAATGTGAATGGCCAGGAGGTGGAGCTCTTGATCCGGGTTTCCAATTTCGACAACCGGCTCAGCGGCATTGTGGGAGGGGTGACTATCGGGAAGGTCGGCCAGATGCAGGAAGCCCGGCAAAAGGATCTTTTCAGAGGTCATTTCCTGATCGGGGCCTTTTTAATTATCGGAATCTATTTCCTGGGGCTCTACCTGATCAGAACGGAGCATTACCGGCTCTATTTTTCCATGCTGTGTTTTCTGATGGCCCTGAGGGTCGTGATGATCGTAGAGATCCCGGTGATCGAAACACTCAATCTGAACGGGCTTACGGCAGCGCGATTGGATTATCTCAATATTTACTTTTTTGCGCCCTTCTTTATCCTGATGATCCGGTCGATCTTTCCCATTGAGTTTCCACAGCTGATCTACAGGGTTTCCATGTGGGTATCCACGGTATTTGTTATTATCGTCGTGGTTTCGCCCATCAGTCTTTTTTCCTTTACACTCCCTTTGTTCTTTGTTTTTTTTATTCTGCTCAGCGCTGTTTTTCTTTATGTGATTCTTCTGGCCTGGAGCCGCGGACGAAGTCACGCTCCCGCTTATACCCTGGGATTGCTGATCCTGTTTTTCGGTACGCTGAATGATATGTTAAATGAGATTGAGGTGATCGAAACGGCTTATGTGGTTCACTATACCATGTTCGTTTACCTCCTGGTTTATGCCTATATTTTTGCCGATAAGTCAAACTTTCTGCAGAAGAAAGCGCAAAAACTGGCGGACGAAATCAGTGAGGTGAAAAACCACCTGGAGGACCTGGTCGAGGAACGAACCACCGAGCTCCAGTCCGTCTCTAAGGAACTAGGGCGGCAGAAGCTTAAACTGGAGACCACAAACCGTAATCTCGTTGAGGCCATGAATGCCAGGAACAGGCTGTTTGCCATTATCGGACATGATGTAAGGGCCCCTATCGGCTATAATCTTCAGGCCCTTGAGATGCTTATTGAAGATCCGGATATGGAAGAGAAAGAGAGGCTGGAACTTCTCAAAATGATGGCCACCTCCTCCGAGATCACCTACAATCTGCTGGATAATTTACTGGTATGGGGGAGGTCGCAAACCGGGAAGCTCAAGGCAACGCCGGTCCGGATGAAACTGAAAGACCTGATCGATGAAAGCCTGGAGCTCATTGGTATTGGCTTGAAGGAGAAACACCTGAAGGTCGAGGTTTATGTCAGCGAGGAGCACTATGTGGAAGCAGACCGGGACCAGCTCTATATTGTGATCAGAAACCTGATGAGTAATGCCATGAAGTTCACCCCCGAGAAGGGAAGTATCTATATCTCCTCAAAAAAGTTGAACGGGGAAGTGGCTATCTCCGTTCGCGATACGGGGATCGGTATTCCGGAATCGATGCAGAATAAATTATTTGATACAAACGCACATGTTTCCACCAATGGAACCAGAGGAGAGAAGGGCTCCGGACTTGGACTTGCCATTTGCCAGGAAATCATGCAGACCAATGGTGGCTGGATGAAAATTGACAGTAAATCCGGCAAGGGGACCACCATTACCCTGGGGGTCAAGGCAGCTAAACGTTAAGGCTGTTAAATAGTATTTACCGCTCTTCGGCAGACCAGGTTCATCTTTTCCACAGGGCTTCTTTTTTGTTTTGTTTTTACTAAATTTATACGCATGAGAGCCATCAGCGTCAAATCTGTGGAGTTCCTGGAGGAGGAACTTCAACTACATGTTCATCACCGCTTTGGAATGGAGCAGTATACCGATTATGTATTCAAGACGGGGGGAGATAAGATTTATTCCGCAACCATCGTCATGGAGTCGAGCGATCAGGTGATCAGTCAGGTTAAGGAGGCAAGCTCTTCCTTTCCCGGTCATGAATTTGTACTCGTCGACCTGGATACGGATTCAAACGCTTCCACAACCTACAGGATCAGGGGAGGAGAAATCCTTGAGAAGAAGTACGGCATGTTTTAATGATTCAACAGGATCTCTGTTTTTGAAGTGTTTAGTCCCTCCGCGGCTGCGCTGATAACCAGGTCGCCTGGTTCACCTCCTGCCTGGAGGATTAAAAGCTGCTTCCCTTTTCTGACCGGCTTTGAATCGGCGTCACTGGGAGTAAGATCTGCCAGATCGCCCTGATCGTTGGCCTTGATTCTGCCAGGTCCGTCCAATTCATTGTTGGCCATTATACTGCTTTGGGAATCAGGAGTTTCTTTGCCCGATTCCCCCGGATAGTCGATCAGGCCGGAAGGTATTTCGTGATGCCCGTCCTTAGTGCCCGGGATGAAGAGTTGCTCCGTGCTCTCATTTCCAAGTCTCCGGAGGATCACAGATGGATGATTCCTGTCGCGTTGCATGAAATCGGAGAGTCCGCTTTCAATGACCAGAAACCCCATTCTATCACATAGATCAAGCACTTCCGGGGCATGGGGATAGGGTGCAAGCTTCAGAGTATTAAGCCCCTGTTCCTTGTATATCCCGAGTCTTCTCTTCCAGGTCTCCAGTGGAACGGCCGCTCCCGGCTCCCCGCCATCGTGGTCGGGGCGGACCCCCTTCAGGATCAATACTTGGCCGTTCAGGATAAAGCCCCTGTCCGGGTCAAACTGAGCCGAACGGATGCCATGCCGGATGCTCACATGATCCAGTTTCCTGTTCCCGTCCCTCAGGTAACAATGAACCGTATACAAATCGGGGGTTTCGGGCGACCAGAGAAGCGGATTTTCAATAGTAAAAGAACTGGTGGCCTTCCCATGGCTGTTCCGGTCCAGGTATTCATTGCTTTTCCCTTCTGCCACCAGTTTTCCATCAGGTCCCAGGATGTCGTACCAAAGCTCAAAGCGACGCTCCTTTCTGCTGTTGTTCCTGAATTCAACAGAAACGTCCATCCGGGCCCGGCCGCTTGTTTCAATCACGGAGTTTACGGCTTCTCCCCATACCTCCATATGCAGAGAACTCGTTGTGATCAGTCTTACATGACTGCAGATACCTCCTCCTGAACACTGGCGATCGCCGGGTAATTTGCTGCAAGCGGTTCTGACTGCAATGACATTCAGGGTATCCATTCTGACCAGTTCGCTAAGGTCGTGACAGAAGCCGGAATAAGCATTCTCCTGTTTTCCCAGGTGCGTTCCGTTGAAATAGACATCTGCATTCCTCATAAGCCCCTCAAAAAGCAGGTAGAACTGATCTTTGTTATGGTATACTGAGAGATCAATGCTTTTCCGGTACCATCCGGTACCTCCCGGATTAAAGTCCCCGGCTGTTCCGGAGGGATGGTCGCTCTCAGCCTTTTGCTCAATCATCCAGTCATGGGGCAGGGAGAGATAGCGCCAGTGCGAATCGTTATATTCGGGTAGAAAGGCTCCCTCAGGATCACCCTGGATGAATCTCCAGTTCAGATCGATGGTGGTGTTCACCCTGGGTTCGCTCTCCATGGCCCGGTAAACAATTGAGCTTGACAGGATAAGCACAAGGCCCGGTACGATCCAGTGGATGATTTTCATATCTGGCTTTCTGTTTTAAGCAGGTTTTCGAATCGATGGATAAACTTGTGGACCAGGTCAGAATGTCCGGCCTTCAGCCGCCGGTTCACGGCCGGTTGCGAAATGCCCAGCAGCTGGCTGATCTCCAACTGGTTTTTGCCGGTCAGATTCAGAAACAGGGCTTCAGCCTGTTCCTCGGACCAGCTGCGGATCAGGATATCCATGAAACTGCAGGTGAGGTCAAATTCCTCATTCAGTGTTTTCACCGGGGATGTAATCGAGATCCGCTGGTTCCGTTTCATCTTCCCGATTCCCTCAGATGCTTTCCGGAAGGCAGTTCCATCCGATTCCCTCAGATGATCCCGGGCAAATTCAACGGGCCCGATACCCTGACAAATCCTTAGCTCCAGCCGTTCGAAGAGCTCTTTATGGGAGAGGAAGCGGAAGGCGCTTAACAGCATGATGACTGATCGCATGGAATCGGCCGGTGATTCGGAGAGGGCGAGAAATTCATCCATCCGGATGATCTCATATTTCAGTTTGCCCTGCCCGGGGATCAACCTGTTTACTGCCTGGAAAGAAGCCCTGATCAGATCTGGTATTTTGCTGAATTGCGCGTCTGAGACCCTGGCTCCAGGGGCAAGTTCTCCCGCTATCACCGCATAATGTGCCTTATTCGTCATTCCGGATTAAATAATATTAAACTGAGTGATCGGGCTTTTATTAGTTAAAAAATTTAAAAGCCAAATTTATAATAATATACGATTATAATCCCAACAGGTTACCTGGAATCTGCATAGCCGGTAGAAGATTCTTTCTTTTCCGGGAGAATTAAATGCCTGATAAACAAATAATCCGGCTTTAAATCCGGCTAAGATTAGAATGATTCTGAATAACTGGCAAAGACCCCCATAAGCGGCATTTTCAGGGCGATTAGTAGTATTTTTGGCTCCTGTGAAATGTGTTAACTAAATGTAAGATGATGAAGCGTTTAATTGCCTTATTGGCCATATGTACCCTCTTTTCAGAGGGGTTTTCTCAAGTGCCTACCAGCTGGAGAGGTCCGGGGCGTGATGGCCACTATCCTGAGAACGGACTGCTGAAAAAGTGGCCCGCAGGTGGACCGGAGATCCTGTGGTCCTATGAACAACTTGGCCAGGGGCACTCTTCGGCCATTGTGGATCAGGGCTACGTGTTTACCACCGGAATGATCAGTGAAGAAGGCTACCTTTTTAAATTTGATCTGAATGGAAAGCTGGTTTATAAAAAGAAATACGGTCCTGAATTTACCGAGAGTTTCTATGGCACCCGCGGGACCCCCACCATTATGGGCGATAAGATCTATCTCCTGAGTGGTCATGGAAAACTGTACTGTTTCGAAAATGAAACCGGTGATATCCTTTGGAGCAAAGATCTGATTAAGGATTTTGGCGGCACAAATATTCAGTGGGGAATGAATGAAACACCGGTGATTGATGGAGAAATCATCTACATTATCCCGGGGGGAAAAAAGAATAATCTGGTGGCGCTGAACCGTCAAACGGGTGAAACTGTCTGGAGTACTCCCGGTACCGGGGAGCTTACTGCTTACTGTACTCCCCTGTTATTTGAACACCATGGAAGAAAGATGCTTGCCACCCATTTTGAATCTCACCTGGTTGGTTTTGATGCGGCCACCGGAGAGATGCTATGGAAACAACACCAGCCCAACGAGTGGTCTGTGCATTCCAATACTCCGATCTATCAGGATGGCAGGCTTTTCTATCTGAGCGGCTACGGCCAGGGAGGAGGCATGCTGGAACTTTCCCGGGATGGGAATTCGGTAAAAAAGGTATGGAGCCATACCCGGATGGACAGTCGTATGGGTGGTGCCGTCCTGGTGGATGGTTATATTTATGGTTCGGGCGACAGCAGAGTCTGGAGCTGCCTGGACTGGGAGAGCGGTGAAGAGAAATATACCTCCGGGGAGATAGGTATTGGCGCGGTGATTTATGCCGATGGCATGCTTTATTGTTATACCCAGAAGGGTGAACTGGCGCTTGTAAAACCAAATCCATCGGGCTTTCAGGTGGTCAGTATGACCAAAGTGGCCAAGGGTTCCGAGCAGCACTGGGCTCATCCGGTCATCTACGATGGCATTCTCTATGTAAGGCACGGAAGAGCGCTGGTAGCATATAAAGTTAAATAACAAGAGTTACTGCAGGATGAACAGAGGTTTTTTATATGTTCTTTTGATTCTTTTAATGGTCCCGGGTCCGGAGTTGCCGGGCCAGGATGTTCAGTGGCGCGGACCCGCGAGAGACGGGATCTATCCGGATACTTTGCTGTTGAAGGTGTGGCCCGAAGAGGGACCTGAAGTGCTGTTCGTCACCAGGGGGATCGGACGGGGATTCTCCTCGGCGGTTGCCACCGGAGAAATGATTTATGTGACCGGCATCAAAGATTCTGTCGAGTACCTCACCGCCATGGACCTGCAGGGAAAGATCCTGTGGCAGCAAGCGATCGGCCCCTGCTGGGATCAGTCTTTTCCGGAGACAAGAAGCACCCCCACCGTGGAGGATGACCGGGTCTATGTATTAAGCGGAAAGGACAAGATGGTTTGCTTCAACGCCCGGAGCGGAGAGCAGATATGGAGTGTGGATATTCATCAGGAGTATGATTCACGCTGGGACATGTTCGGCGTATCGGAGTCTGTACTGCTTGTGGACGACAAAGTGATTACCTCCCCGGCCGGCGATTACACCCAGGTCATTGCCCTGGATAAAATGACCGGCGAACTGGTCTGGAAATCCCGATCCATGGGGGCAGCACGTTCCAATATGTCGCCCATCCTGATCGAACACTGCAGGAAAGAATATGTGATATGCTCCACCCAGACTCATATGATCGGGGTGGATCCCGGGAACGGTGAAATACAGTGGGATTACCACTACAACTTTCTGAACGAAAAGAAAGAGAACACCACCATCCTTGCCAATACCCCCATCTACCGGGATTCCTGTTTATGGATCTCCAATGGTTGGGATGTACCCTCGGTAATGCTGGAAATAGCTCCCGACGGGAGATCTGTTTTTGAAAAATACAAGGACCGTACCTTCGATAATCAGAACCACGGGGTTGTTCTGGTCGACGGCTATCTGTACGGCTCCAATTTTACCGGACGGAACAGTGGAAAATGGGTTTGTATGAACTGGGAAACCGGCGAGATCAAATGGATCGGTGATTTTCATAACAAGGGCCCCATCATCTATGCCGATGGCATGCTCTATATCAGTGAAAAGAAGCGGGGTTTATGGCGCTGTTGAAAGCGGATCCCGAAGAATTTAAGGTGATCAGTTCTTTCCGGGTTACAGAAGGAGCAGGGCCCCACTGGGCACGCCCTACCATTTTTAACCGCACCCTGCTGGTCAGGCACGGGGAGGCACTGGTGGCTTATAAGGTTAAACTATAGAGGCTTAACATAGTCAGAGTATAAAAAGATTAGAATGATGCAGAAATATATGAAGAAGGTCGTAGCAGTTGGTTTAATGATATTGATATTAAGTGCTTTGGAGCTCAGGGCTCAGGATGGCCAGTGGCGCGGACCCAACCGGGATGGCAAATATCCCGAGACGGGACTGCTGAAAAGCTGGCCCGGGGATGGTCCGGAATTACTTTTGAAGAAAGAGGGATTGGCCAGTGGATATTCCTCCCCGGTGATTGTGGATGATATGATTTATATAAGCGGGCGCAGGGACGACCGTGATGTGCTGACCAAACTTGATATGGAAGGGAGGATTATCTGGGAGAACGATTACGGGAATGCCTGGAACAGTTCATATCCGGAAACACGCAGTACTCCCACCATTGAAGATGGACGTATTTATATAATGGGCGGACTGGGAACCGTGGTATGCATGGATGCCGGATCGGGAGCGATCATCTGGCAAAAGGACACCCATCAGGAGTTCGGGGGGGAGTATCATAACTGGGGCATGACCGAATCCCTGCTGGTAACCGATAAAGCGGTGATATCTTCTCCAACCGGAGAACAGACGGCTGTGGTAGCCCTGGATAAAAAGGACGGATCCCTGTTGTGGAAATCTGAGCCCCGGGGAGGGGTCCGCTCTTATGTCTCGCCCGTGTTGATAGAGCACCAGGGGACCAGGCTGATCCTGATCACTACCAGCAAGGACATTATGGCTGTGGATCCCGATCAGGGAGAGATCTTCTGGAGTATTGATCTGGCAGCGGATTACGGGTTTGGTGGCGGGAGAAGGAATAATACCAATACCCCTCTTTACCACCAGGGGGAGATCTTCACGACTTCCGGCTACGATGTGCAGGCTGTCATGTTGAAGCTTTCAGATGATGGTAAATCGGCAGAAGTAAAGTGGCACAGCGGGGCCCTGGATGTTCATCACGGGGGCGTAATTTTACTGGACGGATATCTCTACGGGGCAAACTGGGTCAACAATGGCAACGGTAACTGGGTATGCCAGGAATGGGATACCGGGAAAGTGATGTGGGAGGAGACCTGGTACAACAAGGGTTCCATCATTTATGCCGATGGATTATGTTATATTTTTGAAGAGAAACAGGGGCATATCGGACTTTTAGAGCCGTCGCCCGAAGGCTTTAAACTGATCAGTGAATTCAGACTGGAAAGCCGGTCAGGTCCCTACTGGGCACATAAGGTCATTAACAATAAAAGGCTGTTTGTGAGACACGGGGATGTGCTGTATGTGTATGACATAGCGGAGAGATAGATGCCGGCCTTCCGAATATTTGATATTCGTAATATTTACATTGAAATTTACAGCAAAAATAGCAGTAAAATACTTAAGTTTACTGCATTAAATAGCAGATGGTCAACAAATTAATAAGAAGCTTCAGACTCAGCCATGTTACCCGGGTAAGCTTGTTGCTGGTCCTGGCAGGGGTGATCTCCCTGGGCTGGTGGCTGGCCAGGGACCCGGTGCGTGATTTGGTGACCACCCAGCCCGGTCTGGATAACCGGGGAGAAGGGGTGGTGGTGGCCGATATAGATATCGGGGCCTATGGCGAAAACTACTCCGTTCTGGAAACCGGGCTGACCGAAACCTGGCCCAGGTTCCGGGGAGAGTTTTTTAACAACATCAGCCGCTCGGAGGTTCCCCTGATCGAAAAATTCCCGGAAGATGGGCCCCTGGTAAAATGGACCGTGCCACTGGGTGAGGGACACGCCGGTGCGGCTATCTATAAGGGGGTGGTATATGTGCTGGACTATGACGAGGAGGAACGGGCCGATCTGCTCAGGGCCTATTCCCTGGAGACCGGCGATACGCTCTGGGTTCGCGGTTACAAGATCAATCTGAAGCGAAATCACGGCATGTCACGTACCGTGCCGGCGGTCACGGAGGACTATATCCTGACCATAGGGCCGCGCAGTCATGTGATGTGTGTGAACCGGGCCGACGGAAGCTTTCGCTGGGGTCTGAATGTGGAGAAGGAATATGGAGCGGAAATTCCTTTATGGTACACCGGTCAGTGCCCTTTGATTCATGAGGGCAAGGCCATCATCGCCACAGGCGGATCGGCCCTGCTGGTGGCCCTGGACATGGAGACCGGTGAAGTATTGTGGGAAACTCCCAATGACAGGGCCTGGCTGATGTCGCACTCATCGGTGATGCCCTATGAATTCGGCGGGCGAAGCATGTATGTTTACAGCGCGTACGGGGGTGTGGCAGGCGTGGCTGCCGATGGACCCGATGCGGGAACCATCCTGTGGGAAACCACTGCCTGGAACCACCAGGTAATTGCGCCCTCACCGGTCTGCATGCCCGACGGAACCATATTTCTGACAGCCGGCTATGGGGCCGGAGCTATGGTCCTGCAGCTAAGAGCCAGTGGAGGAAGCTACAGTGTGGAAGTAATAAATGAGTATGCTCCCAAGGACGGACTGGCCTCCGAACAGCAGACACCTGTCGAGTTCGACGGACACCTGCTGGGAATCCTTCCAAAGGATGCCGGCCCTCTTCGTAACCAGCTGGTTTGTGTTCACCCCGGTAATTTTAACCAGGTGGTCTGGTCCAGCGGGCAGGACAAGCGCTTTGGTCTGGGGCCTTACATGATCGCCGATAACAAGCTCTTTATTGTAGACGATGATGCGACCCTGACTATTGTAAGGCCCAGCAGCAGGGAGTATCTGGAACTGGATAGTTACCGGGTTCTGGAGGGTCACGATGCCTGGGGGCCACTGGCCATTGCCGACGGATACCTGGTGATGCGCGACTCGAAGACCATGGTATGCCTGGATATGGCCGTGGAGCGTCAATGAAACGGAATGTAATGAATCTGATATGAAGAAGAGAAGTCTTACCGTGGTGATTCTGGTGATCGTTGGGCTCATCCTGACGGTCATTGTGGTCGATGTTCTGAATAACAGGCCCGACCGGAGGGGAAAGAATCCATATGCCCTGGAGGTGGATCAGTACCGGGAAGTGGATGCAGCGCTTATTTCGCATAAGGAGGTCCGGAACTTTTCACTGGGACTTATGATTGCCACAGATATGACCTGTTTTCAGCAGGCCCTTTATATTTCAGGAAACTCCACACTGGCAGTGATTGCCCTGGACGGTTCCCCTTCCACCCTGCTTGAGATCCCCCCCGGAGCCACCTGCCTGGAGGTAGACGCTGACTACATCTTTCTGGGTTTTGGCAGCTACGTGTCCAAATTTGACCACGAGGGAAAACTCCTGCAGCAGTGGGAGGACCTGGGCGAGCGGACCGTTATTACAAATCTGGCTGTTAAGGAAGACCGCCTGTATGTGGCAGATGCGGGGAACCGGAGAATCGTGATTTACAACCGGGAAGGGGAACAGACCGGTGTGTTTGAAGGAAAGGCCGAATCGGATGCCGGACATGGCTTTATTGTGCCCAGCGCCAACTTCGACCTGGCTGTCAACAGTTTTGGCGAGTTATGGGTGGTCAATCCCGGAAAACATGCCCTGGAAAACTATAGCGACGATGGCCGCATGCGTGGTTTCTGGGAGAGTATGTCCTTTGAAATTGATGGCTTCCTGGGTTGCTGCAATCCGGCCAGGATCACCACCCTGACCGATGGCTCCTTTGTGACCAGTGAGAAGGGGCTCGTCCGGATCAAGATTTATGACCAGTCCGGAACACTGAGGAGTGTGGTAGCCCCCCCCGACCTCTTTAACGGAGAGGACGGGGAAGCCCCTGAAGTATGTGCCGATGAGCATGATGTGATTTATGCCCTGGATTTTGAGAAAGATATGGTCAGGGTTTTTGAACCAATAGAGAAAGAAGAATGAACAGGAGGAATTTTTTAGAGAAGGCAGTCAGGGGAATTCTGCTGGGTGGACTGGCCCTGGTAAGTGGCCTGCTGGTATCCCGGAAACAGCTTAGCCGGTATACGCAGTGTTCGGCCGGTCTCCAGTGTAAAAACTGCGATAAAATATCTGAATGTCAGCTTCCTGAGGCTGAAAATCAACGTAAGGATGGATAAAAAAGACAAGAGCAGGGACAGGGGCTATAAGCGGCGGGACTTCATAAACAACGGGGTCAGGCTGGCTCTGGGGGTCTCCGTAGTGGGCACGGCTGCTTTTACGCTTCAACGCTCGGCTACCGGAAAGGATTATGTTTGGCAGATCGACCCCTTTAAATGTACCCAGTGCGGGCGCTGTGCCACCGAATGTGTGAAGGCAGAATCGGCAGTAAAATGTGTTCATGCTTATGCCCTGTGTGGCTACTGCGATCTTTGCGGGGGATATTTCAAACCGGGGGCGAAGCTGGAAACCGGTGCCGAGAACCAGCTCTGTCCCACTGCAGCCATTCAGCGCCGTTTTATCGAGGAGCCCTATTTCGAGTATGTCATCGATGAGGAACTCTGTATCGGCTGCGGAAAATGTGTGAAAGGCTGTTCCGCCTTCGGGAACGGCTCCCTGCACCTGCAGATCAGACATGATCTTTGTTTAAACTGCAACCAGTGCTTGATCGCTTCGAATTGTCCCTCCGATGCCATCGGCCGGGTTCCGGCCGACGAGCCGTATATGATTAAGGGGGATTTCATCGTAAAAGAAGAAAGCTGATATGATCAAGAAGGCACCCCGTTTTACTCTGCTTTTTTTCACCCTGGTACTGCTTACAGGAACATTCCTGCATGCCCAGCAGCGTTTTCCGAAGCCGGAATTTGAAACCGGGTATATGCAGCCCGATCCTACCACCCCGGAACCCAGGGCCATGGCCCTGGAATATTTCGATGTGCTTGTTCTTCTTGCTGCCCTCTCCCTGGCTTCCTGGCTGGCTATCTGGAAACGGTCCAGGCGGGGCCTGCTCTGGCTTTCCGTTTTTTCTCTGGTCTATTTCGGGTTCTACCGCGACGGCTGTATCTGTTCCATCGGAGCCATTCAGAATGTGGCACTCTCCATCTTCGATTCCGGGTATGCCATTTCCATCACGGCATTGCTGTTTTTTGTTCTGCCCTTGCTGTTCGCCCTCTTTTTCGGGAGAGTGTTCTGTGCATCGGTTTGTCCCCTGGGTGCCATTCAGGACCTGCTGTTGATACATCCCGTTTCCATCCCCAGCTGGATCAGGAAGACCCTGGGATTTATCCCGGTCATCTACCTGGCAATCTCGGTGCTTTTTGCTGCTACGGGCAGCGACTTTATCATCTGCCGCTACGATCCTTTTATCGGGATTTTCCGGATGGACGGACCTTTTCTGATGATATTCCTGGGCATCACCTTCCTCTTCCTGGGCATGTTCTATGCCAGGCCCTATTGCAGGATCTTCTGTCCCTACGGGGTTTTGCTGGGATGGATGTCAAAATTCTCCAGATGGCACCTGAGTATCACTCCGGCGGAGTGTATCAAGTGCAAGCTGTGTGAGGATTCCTGTCCCTTCGATGCCATTGAGGTCCCGGTCGGGCAGGCTTACCGGGCACCGGAAGTGGCCAGAAAAAATCTCAGAAGATTCATCATCTATTTGGCCCTGATTCCGCTGCTGACCTTTGCGGGGGGCTGGATCGGGGCCAGGTCGCATGTCTTTATGAGTCGCGTTCATCCCGATGTTTACCTGGCCGAGCTGATGATCAGCAATCCTGAGTTACGAGAAGACGAAGAGAACCTGGATATCCAGGCATTCCTGGAATCGGGGGAGACCTTTGAACAACTGGTAGAGCAAGCCTCGGTGATCCGCGGAAAATTCCGCAAAGGGGGCATGGCCATGGGTGGATTTGTGGGTCTGGCACTCGGAATCACCCTGATGAATCAGGTGGTGTTCCGCCGGCGGGAGGATTACGAGCCACATAAGGGTGATTGCTTCTCCTGTGGCCGGTGCATGGATTATTGTCCGGTAGAAAAAAAAGTTGGTACTTAATAGAAAGTCCTTAATTGAAGAGTATGAAATCTAAGTTGGATCATGAACAAAAAATAGTGCTGGCCCAGCGGGTGGTGCTGATATCCGGAGTCTTCTGCGGGCTGGTGGCCCTGCTGCTGATTCTGAATTTCTGGCAGATGAAACAGCATGAGCCGCTGGAGAGCAGGACCATCGAGGTGCTGGTGGAACGTCTGGCCAGTGAGCCAAACAATGAGGAACTGAAGGAGGAGATCCGCAGCTTTGACCTGCTGGCCAGGAAGGCCTATTTCACCAGTCGCTGGCAGGTGAAAACCGGTACCTGGCTTTTGCTGATCGGCGGAATTGTGCTGGCTGTTTCATTAAAGATAGTCACCGATCTGAGGTCCCGCATTGAGGAGCCTGAGAAGGTGACCGAGGAACTGTTGAAAGCCCGGGCCAATGCCCAGTACTGGCTGATGCTGGCAGGCGGATTGATCCTGGGAATGTCGCTGGTGGCGGGTATTCTGACCAATGACTTCCTGAAAGAGTACCAGCAGACGGGTAGCCTGGCCGAAACGGACCCGGGTACCGCAGATGTGGAGGTAATTGATGTCTTCGCGGGGCAGCAGGATCCGGTTGCCGGGACAGGCGATTCAAGTCTTACTGAAGAAACAGAGACCGGGCTCACAGAGGAAACCCGGGCGCAGGCTGCACCGGACCAGGCTCAGGAAGCGGTGCGGGAGACGGCTGCAGCAACGGTGAGCTTTAACCGGGAGGACTTTAAGAAGAACCAGGCCACCTTCCGCGGTTATATGAGTCAGGGAATTTCCTACCATAAGAATATCCCGGAGACCTGGAACGGTTCCACGGGCGAAAATGTCAAATGGAAAGTGGCTTTTTCCAAACACGGATACAGTTCACCGGTCATCTGGGGGGACCGGATCTTTATCTCCGGGGGCGATGCACAGTCCAGGGTGGTGAGCTGTTACAACCGGCATACGGGCCAGCTGCTCTGGGAGAAGGCGGTGACCGGGATCCCGGGATCTCCGGCTGCAGCGCCCAGGGTAAGCGACGATACGGGTCTGGCGGCCTCCACCATGGCCGTGGATGGCAAGCGGGTATATGCCATATTTGCAACGGGCGATGTGGTGGCTTTCGATATGGAGGGCAGGCAGGTATGGGGCCGGAACCTGGGGGTTCCCAACAATCACTACGGACATTCCTCATCGCTCCAGGTTTGGGGGAATAAGGTCGTGGTGCAGTACGACACCAATTCAAGCGGAAGAATGCTGGCCCTGAATACGGCTAACGGTGAGACGATCTGGGATGTGGAACGGCCGGTCCATATCTCCTGGGCATCTCCGATCCTGATCGATGTGGAAGGAAAGATCCAGGTGGTTACCACTGCCGATCCCTACGTGTCGGGACATGATCTGGAAAGCGGAGCAGAACTCTGGAAAGCAGAGGCGATGATGGGAGAAGTGGGGGCCTCCTGTGCTTACGGGGAGGGCCTGGTATTCGCAACCAACGAATATGCCCGGCTTGTAGCCATAGAGCCCCGGGCAGGGGCAGAGTTTGTGTGGGAGGATGATGAATTTCTGGCCGAAGCAGCCAGTCCCGTGGTTTACAACGGACTGCTCTATACAGCCACCAGCTACGGGGTGCTGGCCTGTTACGATGCCAGGACCGGAGAAAAGAAATTCGAAAAGGAATTTAACAATGGATTCTATTCTTCACCGATTATCGCCGACGGTAAGGTATATATTCTTGATATGCGTGGCGTGATGCATATATTGAAGGCCGATGCTACCGGGACCCTTATCGCCGAACCGGAACTGGGTGAAGGGGGATATGCCGTACCGGCCATGGCCGACGGGATGATCTACATCCGGGGCGATGAGCATTTGTTCTGTATTGAAAAATAATCGGATAGAGTCAATTACAAAGAATCAGGGAGACAGAAAGGTGGAGTTCGAAATAAAAGATATTGATGCGATTGTGCAGCGACTGGGAGGAAGCAGGCAGGCTGTGATACCGGTTCTGCAGGCCATTCAGGGCAAGTATAATTACCTTCCTGAGGAGGCCCTGCGCAGGGTGTGTGAGATTTCTGAAATTACCCCGGCACAAATTGTGGGGGTGGCCAGTTTTTACTCGCAGTTCAGGTTCAGTCCTGCCGGACAGCATATGATCAAGGTCTGCGTGGGTACGGCCTGTCATGTAAAGGGAGCTGTTCAGGTCTACGATGCCATGAAGCGCGAGCTGGGACTGGGGGAGCATGAAGATACCACCGGATCCGGAAAGTACACCATTGAAAAAGTCAACTGCCTGGGATGTTGTACCCTGGCCCCGGTGGTCCAGATCGACCAGGTCACTTACGGGCATGTGAGCACTTCCAAGGTGAGCGCTGTGCTGGCCGATTTTGAGACACAGAAAAGCGGACCGGGAAAGAAACAGTTTCGTCTGGCCGATGGAAGCGAAGTCAAGGGAGAAATCCGGATCGGACTGGGTTCCTGTTGTGTGGCCAGCGGGAGCGACGAGATCAGGGATGCCGTGAAGGAGACCATAGACCGCAACGGTCTGAATGTGAAACTGAAACATGTGGGTTGTGTGGGTATGTGTCACCAGGTACCCCTGGTGGAGATTGTCTCCACCCAGGGAGAACCCACCCTCTATTCCAAAGTAAATGCGGCCGATGTGGCCCAGATCGTGCAAAAGCATTTTCAGCCCGACGGTCTTCTGAAAAGGCTCTCCAATAAACTTCTGACGGTGGCCGACAGCATCAGGGATGACAGCCGCTGGGAGGGAGTCGACCGTTTTTCGCTGGATGTGAGAGAGAAGCATGTATCTCTCTTCCTCGATAAGCAGATTCCCATGGCCACCGAGTTCCGGGGGATCATCAATCCCATCAATGTGGAGGAGTATAAAAGCCGGGATGGATTTAAAGGGCTGACACGTATACTGAAAGAGATGAAACCCGCCCGGGTGGTGGAGGAGATCCTGGAGAGCGGGATCCGGGGACGGGGAGGAGGAGGTTATCCTTCCGGAAACAAGTGGAAGCTGGTGGCTCAACAAGCGGGCGATGTGAAGTATATCATTTGTAATGGAGATGAAGGAGATCCGGGTGCATTTATGGACCGGATGCTCCTGGAGTCCTATCCCTACCGGATCATCGAAGGGATGGTAGCGGCCGGGTATGCGGTCGGGGCCCCGGAAGGCATTCTCTATATCAGGGCCGAATATCCACTGGCAGTCACCCGCATTCTCCAGGCCCTGGATATTTGCCGGGAGCAGGGATATCTGGGAAAGAATATTCTGGGAACAGGGTTTGATTTTGATCTCACCGTGTATCAGGGGGCCGGTGCCTTTGTTTGCGGAGAGGAGACCGCCTTGATGGAGTCTATCGAAGGGAAGCGCGGATTTCCCAGGATCAGGCCACCCTACCCGGCGGTAAAGGGATTGTGGGGGGCGCCCACCCTGATCAACAATGCGGAGACCTTTGCCCAGATCTCCTACATCATGAAAAACGGAGCAGCGGCATTCAATAAAGTGGGGACCGAATCTTCAAGGGGAACCAAGGTATTTGCTCTGGCGGGAAAGGTGGCCCGGGGAGGGCTGATCGAGGTGCCCATGGGGATGACCATCCGCGAGGTGGTAGAGGAGATCGGTGGCGGGGTAGCCGGTGGCCGGAAGTTCAAGGCGGTACAGATAGGGGGCCCTTCAGGGGGCTGTGTGCCCTCCTGGAAGTCAGATACCCCCATCGACTTCGAGTCGCTGAAAGAGGTAGGGGCCATGATGGGGAGCGGCGGACTGGTGGTGCTGGACGATACCGACTGCATGGTCGATATAGCCCGGTATTTCCTCACCTTTACTCAGAATGAGTCCTGCGGGAAATGCAGTTTCGGCCGTATAGGCACCAAGCGGATGCTGGAGATCCTGGAGAAAATCACCACCGGGAAGGGAACGGAACAGGATATGGAAAACCTGGAGGACCTGGCCAACTGGACCAAGAAGGGGAGTCTTTGTGCCCTTTGCGGTACAGCCCCCAATCCCATACTCTCCACCCTGAGGTATTTCAGGGAGGAATATGAGGCCCATATCCGGGGGGAGTGTCCGGCCGGGAAATGCAAGGATCTGATAAAATATGAAATCACAGACGACTGCATAGGCTGTACTCTCTGTACACAGGAGTGCCCGGTGGATGCCATTGCATTCAGGCCCCATGAAAAGCATGAAGTGAATAACGACCTGTGTATTCAGTGTGACGGGTGCAGGCAGGTTTGTCCGGAAAATGCAGTTTTAGTCAGATAGGGAAACCTTAGAAAGTAAGAGAGGATATAGCGTGGTTAAAATAATGATAGATAAGCGGGAAACAGAGGTTGCCGAAGGCAGCATGCTCATCGAGGTCATCCGTGGAATGGGCATGGAGGTGCCTTCCATGTGCTATATGGAGGATCTGGAACATTTTACCTCCTGCATGGTCTGCGTGGTTAAGGACCGGAAGAGCGGGAAGATCATTCCGTCCTGCTCCATGGCCGTTGAGGAAGGGATGGATATTATCAGTGAGGACGAGGAGATCAGGGAGGCCCGGAGAAGTTCCCTGGAACTTCTGCTCAGCGAACACGTGGGCGACTGCGAGGCCCCCTGCCAGGTGACCTGTCCGGCCCATATGGATATTCCCCTGATGAATCGTCTGCTGGCTGCCGGTAAGTTTCATGAGGCCCTGGTGGTGGTGAAAAGGGATATCGCCCTGCCTTCGGTGCTCGGACGGATTTGCCCGGCCCCCTGTGAAGGGGCCTGCCGCAGGAAGACCATCGATGAGCCGGTGTCCATCTGCCTCTTAAAGCGCTACGCGGGCGATTTTGATATGGAAGCTGATCTTTCCTGGAGGCCTGAAAAAGAGGGAGATACCGGAAAGAATATTGCCATTATCGGAGCGGGTCCGGCCGGACTGGCGGCAGCCTATCACCTGGCCCTGAAGGGGCACCGCTGCCGGGTTTTTGACCGCAACCGCAAAGCCGGTGGCAGTCTTTGTAAAGAGGTAAGTTCAGAGGATCTCCCGGCGGAGGTCCTTCAACGGGAGATTGATACCATAGCGGCAGTGGGCGTGGAGTTCAGCCTCGAAACGGCGGTGGATGCAGCAGAGTTCGGGAAGCTGCAGCGCAGCTATGATGCCGTTGTGGTGGCCACCGGAAAGGGAGAGAGTGGTGTGGCGGAATGGGGCCTGCCCCTGCATTCCAAAGGAGTGGAGGCCGATGGAAAAACGTACCGGGTGGGCGGGACCGGGGTATTTGTGGTGGGAAGCGCCCTGAAGCCTTCAAAAATGGCCATTCGCGTACTTGGACAGGGGAAGGGGGCGGCCTTCAGCGTGGATCAGTATCTGCGGAATCAGCCTGTCATGGGAGAGCCCTTTCTCTTTAATTCCCGTTTCGGGAAACTGCTTCCGGCCGAGTTTGCTGAATACCTGAAGGAATCGGTGGAAGGGAATCGCCTGGAACCGGCACGGAAGGGGGACGGACTCAGCAAAGAACAGGTGAAGGAAGAGGCCGCACGCTGCCTGCACTGTGATTGCCGCGACCTGCACAAGTGCAGGCTCCGGCTCTACTCCGATGCCTACGGAGCCGACCAGAAACGCTTTAAATCGGAAGAACGTCAACTTGTTACCAAGCAGGATCAGCATCAGGAGGTGATTTACGAACCTTCCAAATGCATCAAATGCGGGATTTGCGTGCGGCTTACTGAAAAGCATCAGGAAGAATTTGGCTTCACTTTTATTGGCAGGGGATTTGAAGTCGTGGTCGGGATCCCTTTTCATGAAAATCTGGCTGCAGGGCTGAAAAAAGTGGCTCTGGAAGTGGCCGATGCCTGTCCCACGGGAGCCATCAGCCGTAAAGCCGAAAATATTTAAGCTATGAAGAACCGAGGTACTTTTATCCGGCTTTTGCTGGCCATGATAATATCCGCTTTCTGGACCACCCTGGAGGGGCAGAGCGCCTCCTGCTGGGGGAATTTCAGGGGAGATTCTCAGTTAAGCGGAGTGAGCAGTGCTTCCCTGCCCGAAAATCCGGCCCTTTTGTGGAGTTTCAATGCGCAGGACATGATCAAGGCGGCACCGGTGGTATGTGACGGGATCGTGGTGGTCGGAACCCTGGATGGTTCCCTCTTCGGTATAACATCGGACGGGACCCTGAAATGGAAGATCAGCGTCGAATACAGCATCGAAGCGCCGGCACTGATTGTCGATGGGGTGGTGTATGTGGGGAACCTGGACGGGACCCTTTATGCGGTCGATCTGAACACCGGCGCCATCAAGTGGACCTACCAGACCGATAATATGATCATGGGCTCTCCCTCCTTTTACCGGAAGGGCAACAAGAGCGTGATCCTGGTGGGCAGCTATGATTATTACCTGCACGGGGTCGATCCGGAATCGGGCCAGGGATTGTGGAAATATGAAACCAACAATTTCATCAATGGTTCGTGTGCCCTTTATAGCGGGATGGCCGTTTTTGGAGGCTGTGACGGCTATATTCATATGGTGGATGCCCTGACGGGGAAGGTCCGCACCAGCATGGAGATCTCCACCTATGTGGCCAGTTCGGCCGGAATTGACGGGGATTATGCCTTTGTGGGCGATTACGACGGGTTTTTTGTGGCCGTGGACCTGCTGGGACAGAAGGTGGAATGGGTCTTTGAAAGCGAGAAGTACAACCAGCCTTTTGTCGGATCACCGGCCATTTACGAGGATCATATTTTTATCGGAAACCGCGATAAATTTGTTTACTGTCTGAAAAAAAAGAACGGGAATCTGGTTTGGAACTATAACACCGGTGGTCAGGTAGATGCTTCCCCGGTGGTGGTCGGTAACAGGGTGCTGGTTGCCAGCATGCGGGGCGATCTTTTCCTGCTTGACCGGAAAAGTGGCAAGCCGGAATGGACCTATGAGCTGGGGACCGCCGTTTATGCCAATCCGGCCGTGGCCGACAATCGTTTTTATGTGGCCGGGGATGACGGAAGGGTTTATTGTTTTGGAAAAAAATAGAAAGGAAATCATATGAATATTATGCATATTATCCCCGGATCGGGGGGGAGTTTTTACTGCGGAAACTGTTTGCGCGACTCCAAGTACGTGGAGGCACTCCGCAAGTCGGATCATCAGGTGGTCAAACTGCCCATGTACCTGCCGCTGTTTGCCGATGAACATGATCTCAGCAGGGAAATACCCGTATTTTACGGGGCCATCAGCATTTACCTGAAGCAACTGTTTCCCATTTTCAGAAAGGCACCCGGCTGGTTCGACCGGGCCCTGAATTCCAAGCCCATGCTGAAGCTGGCTTCTAAATTTGCCGGTTCCACGAGGGCCAGGGGCCTGGAGGAAATGACTGTTTCCATGCTCCTTGGAGAAGAGGGACAACAGAAGGTAGAGCTGCAGAAAATGGTCGACTGGATCGTGGAAAACTGCTCTCCCGATGTGA
The DNA here is from genome assembly GCA_029210725.1 of Bacteroidales bacterium. Lineage (NCBI taxonomy): Bacteria > Pseudomonadati > Bacteroidota > Bacteroidia > Bacteroidales > Bacteroidales bacterium. The sequence goes on from JARGFM010000032.1 coordinate 27,235, forward strand.
TCCATCTTTCCAATGCCCTTTTGCTGGGTCTGGCCAGGCAGTTGGGAGAGCGCCTGAAGGTGCCGGTAATCTGTTCCCTGCAGGACGAAGATGTCTGGGTCGATGTGATGAAACCTTCGGCGGCGGAGAGTGTCTGGAAGCTGATGTCGACCAAGGCGGAAGATGTGGCCAGGTTCATCTCGGTGAGTGACTATTATGCCGAAGTCATGAAGGAGAAAATATCCCTTCCGGAAGAGAAGCTGACCTCGGTGCATATCGGGGTGGATCCGGCCGATTATATCTTTAAACCGGCCTCTGAAAAGAAACGCAATATTGGCTATGTCTCCCGGATGTGTTTTGGAAACGGTCTGGATATCCTGGTAGATGCCTTCCTGCTTCTCAGGCAGAAGGATGGCTTTGAGGATGTGAACCTGGTGCTTACGGGAGGCTCCACCGGAGATGATAAGAAGTTCCTGTCCGATATCAGGAGCCGGATCAAAGAGCATGGCCTGCAAAACCAGGTGGAGTTCCACGAGGATTTTGAGGAGCAGGGCCTCCGGGACTATTTCGAAAAAGTATCGGTCGTATCGGTTCCGGTCCGCAATGGCGAAGCCTTTGGGATCTACCTGCTGGAGTGCATGACCTCGGGCATTCCGGTGGTTCAGCCGGCACTCGGAGCTTTTCCTGAGATCGTCGGACTCACAGGCGGTGGAGTGATCTACAGGGAAAATACCCCGGAGGAGCTGGCCCTGGCCCTGGAAAAACTGCTCTCGGATCCGGAAGAGATGGACCGGCTGAGTCACAGGGGGAAAGAGGGAGTGGACCAGCATTTCCACATAGATATACAGGCCAAAAGGATGCTGGAGGTTTATGAGAATGCCATAAAGTCTGTGAAATAATGCTTTTAGCTCTGGAAAACATCCATAAGGGATTTGGCAGGCGCGACGATTCCAGCTATCGTCCGGTGCTGAACGATCTCTCCCTGCAGGTGGAGGAGGGGGAGCGTATCGCCATCCTGGGGCCTTCCGGTTCCGGAAAGACCACCCTGCTGAACCTGGTGGGCGGACTGGACAGTCCGGATGATGGTCATGTGAAGTTCCGCGGAGAGGATATTACCGGTTATTCCAGCCGGGAGATCGATCAGTTCCGTAACCGGCAAATCGGTTTTGTGTTCCAGTTCCATCACCTGCTGCCCCAGTGTACCCTGCTGGAGAATGTGCTGATCCCCACCCTGGTGCAATCTGATAAGGCCTCCCGGCTGGAGAGTGCCGGCCGGGCAGAAGCGCTGATGAAACGGGTGGGCATCTGGGAATTCAGGAACAAACTGCCCGGGAAACTGTCCGGGGGTGAATGTCAGCGTGCCGCGGTGGTACGTGCCATGATCAATGCACCATCCATTCTGCTGGCCGATGAACCTACCGGGGCCCTGGACAGCGAGAACGTGGAGAATATGGCCGACCTTCTGCTGGAGCTGAACCGGGAGGATGGCCTGACCCTGATGGTGGTTACTCATTCCCTCGAACTGGCCCGGAAAATGGGCAGGACGCTGGAGATCCGGAATGGTAAACTGCATCAGCTCTGATCTTCCCTGCACCGTGATGACGATCCTGAAACTCATACGATCTAATCTGGTTTACTACAGCAGGAAAAACCTGCTGCTTGCCCTGGGTGTGGCCATCAGCGGAGCGGTGCTTACCGGGGCCCTGGTGGTGGGCGACTCTGTCGAGTACAGCCTGAACCGCATCGTGGATCATCGCCTGGGAGCCCTGACACATGTCCTGAAGGCAGGCGATCGTTATTTTACTGCTGAACTTGGCGAACGGGTCGGGGAACAATTAGGGATCTCCGTTTCCTCCATATTGTTGCAGGAGGGCAGTGCGGTGGACGATGGCGGGGCCCGGCGGATCAATCACATCCAGATGCTGGGGGTGGACCAGAGCTTTGATAAGGTGGCCGGACTGGATCCGTATTACGGAACTCTGTCGGGCGACTCCATCATAATCAGCCGAAACCTGGCCAACAGGCTCAGTGTAAAGGCAGGGGATGAGCTGCTGCTGCGGATCGAAAAAGCCAGTCTGATTCCCCGGAATGCCCCTTTTGTTTCCGATGCGGAAAGTGTAGTGACCCTCCGTGCCATGATAAAAGAAGTGGCGGACGATGACCGGCTGGGAAGGTTCAACCTGAAGGTTTCCCAAACAGCCCCTTTCAATATTTTTATCTCCCTGGAGTCTCTCGGGGACTTAATGGATTTTTCCGGAAGGGCCAATGTCATGTTGTTCCGGGCTGACGGACAGGCCGGCGGCTCAGGGGCCGGCACGGAGGAGATTCGGGAGGCTGTGGGAGCGCAGTTCTCGGCAGCCGACGCGGGACTGAAGCTGCACGTGCGGGACGAGCTCCGGCTGCTGGAGATCACCAGCGACCGGGTGTTTATCGATGATGCCCTCACTGTACCGCTTTCTGAAGCGGCAGCGGGAGGGGAAGGCATACTCACCTACTTTGTGAACCGGATCGAATCGGCCTCCGGTGCCGCACCTTATTCCTTTGTCTCCACGCTTCCGGCACAGATGCTGAAAGCAGGAGAGGTGATCATTAACGAGTGGCTGGCCGAAGATTTGTCGGCACAAGTGGGAGATACCCTGGAAATCAGCTATTTTAAGGTGGGCCCCCTCCGCGAGCTTACCGATACATCGGCCACCTTTGTGCTTCGTTCCATCGTTCCCATGGAGGGGCGTTACGGCGACGGGAACCTGATGCCCGACCTGCCCGGACTGTCCGATGCCGGCAACTGCCGCGACTGGGACACCGGGGTGCCCATTTCGCTGGAGAGTATCCGGGATAAAGACGAAGATTACTGGGATGATTTTGGAGGGATCCCCAAAGCATTTATTTCCGTGGAGCAGGGAGAGAAGCTCTGGAAGAACCGCTTTGGCACCTATACCTCTTTCAGGTACTCCCTGGAAGGGGCAGGGATGGCTGCGGCGGATAGTTCCGTGGAAGATCTGACCCAGGCGGCGCTGACTGCCCTGGAGGGCTCCCTCATGGAAAAGATCAGTCCGGCCATGCTGGGCTTTACCCTGGAGGATACCCGGACCAAAGGATACGAGGCCGCAGGGGAAGGGATCGATTTCAGCCAGCTCTTCGGAGGACTCAGTTTTTTCCTGCTGGCATCAGGTCTCTTGCTGATCGTACTGCTCTTCCTGCTGAATCTGGAGAGCAGGAGTGAACAGCTGAGGACCCTGGTGGTGATGGGCATCCCCCTGAAAAGCATACGTCGTTTCATACTGGGCGAGAGCATGCTGGTGACCCTGGTGGGGGCCCTGGCCGGAACCGGACTCTCGGTGGTCTATAACAAACTGGTGTTTATGGCCATGAACGGGGTCTGGAGCGGGGTGATCCGCACGCAGATGATGTTCATCGATATACGCATATCCACCCTGCTTACCGGGCTGCTTGCCACCCTGCTGATCGCCCTGCTGGCCATCTGGTTCCCTATGAACCGCAAACTGAAACGTCACTTCAGCGCCTATAAAAAGCAGGATCCTGCAAAGAGGCATAAGCTTGTTCTGTCGCGAAAGGGGATCTTATGGATTTCTGTAAGCACGGGCTTAACCGCCTTAACATTGATTGCCTCCCAGCTGGTTCAGACAGAGATCGTGAATGTGGCCCTCTTCTTCAGTGCAGGGGGATTGCTCCTGCTGTCGGCGGTTCTTTTCTTCTACTGGCTTCTGTCGCGCACGGTCACGGAAAAACAGGGAGTTATTGACCTGCAGCTCCTGAGCACCAAAAATGCCCGCAGGAACCTGACGCGCAGCATGAGCATTGTGATCCTTTTTGCCATCGGGGCCTTCCTGGTGATCTCCACGGGGAGCAACCGGAAGGACCTGTTCTCCAATGCCGGGGAAACAGGCAGCGGCACGGGAGGCTTCCTGTACTATGCCGAATCCACCGCGCCGGTTCTCAAAAAGCTCAATAATCCGGAGGTTCAGTATGAATTCGGCCTGAGCGAAGGCTACTCCTTTGTACAGTTGCGAAAGGCAGACGGAGACGATGCCAGCTGCCTGAACCTGAACAAGATTGTGAATCCCCAGATCCTGGGCGTGGATCCGGCCATGCTGGATGGAAGGTTCTCCTTTGTGACCCGCACCCCCTACCTGGATGAGGCCCATCCCTGGCTCTCCCTGCGGCAGGAGCTGGACGACGGAGTGATCCCGGCCATTGCCGATGAGACGGTGATCAAGTGGGGACTGGGGCTTGAAGTGGGAGATACGCTCCGTTACACCAATTCGCGGGGGGAGACCATGAGCCTCCTGCTGATCGGGGGACTGGCCCCCTCTGTTTTCCAGGGCAACGTGCTGATCGACGACAGGCGCTTTCTGGAGCAGTTTCCGGAGAGCAGCGGGACCCACGTGTTCCTGGTGGATGGGGCCATGGAGGATACGGCCCAAATCGCTTCGGAGCTGGGACGGGGCATGCGCGACCTGGGCTGGGATATGGAGCTGTCGGCCAGCCGGCTTGCGGAGTTTAATTCGGTGACCAATGCCTACCTCTCCATCTTTATGGTGCTGGGAGCACTGGGACTGCTGGTGGGGACCTTCGGACTGGTGGTGATCCTCTGGCGAAGCGTGATGGAGCGGAGCCGGGAGATCGCCCTGCTGAAAGCAGTGGGCTACAGCCGGAAAGAGATACGAAAGCTGGTGGTCAGGGAATACATGTTCCTGCTGCTCATGGGTATCGGGACGGGCTTTGTCACCGCGGTGGTGGCCACCCTGCCCTCCATTCTGAACGCACATACCGGGACTTCCTTTTTCTCCATCCTGGCCTGGCTTGCTGTGCTGGTGTTCAACGGCTGGTTCTGGATCCACCTGGTGGCCCGTTCGGCTCTGAAGAACGAATCCCTGTATACCGCACTCAGGAACGAGTAAGACATAATTCCTTTTACACCGCACTCAGGAACGAGTAAGACATAATTCCGTACATTAGGGAAATGAAACAACTTCATGCCGGCAGCATCAGGGAGTGGAGATCCTGGCTGCAGCAGCATCATGACCGGGAGGAATTGATCTGGCTGGTCTTTCGCAGGAAGGATGCAGGGCCGGTCCCCTTCAGCTACCAGGAGGCCCTGGATGATGCCCTCTGTATGGGCTGGATCGACAGTCTCGTGAAACGGATCGATGAAAGCACCTACATGCGCAAGTTCACCCCCCGAAAGGCCTCCAGCAACTGGTCGGAGCGCAACAAACAACGGGTCGGGGAGCTGATCCGGGAGGGAAGAATGATGCCCCCCGGAAAAAAGACCATCCAGGTGGCCAAAGAGAATGGCATATGGGACAAAAGCATTGAACTTCCGTTGGTGGATGAAAGCCTTCCCGGGGCTCTGCTTTCAGCTTTTCAGGACCATACTAAGGCAAGGGATCATTATTTTGCTTTGCCCGCCAGGGCACAAAAGCAATTCAATATCTGGATCAACATGGCCAAACGGCCCGAAACCGTTCGTAAGAGGCTCGAAGAAAGCCTGCGACTCCTTGAAAAAGGAGAGGAGCTCGGGCTCAAATAAAGGATATCACTACAGCAGCTTATAGGCACGGAAGGGGGCAGATTCATCGCTATGGGTAATCAAAAACAGGTGGTTCTCTTAACCGGCGCCTCCGGATCGATGGGCTTCGAGACTTTTAAGCTCCTCTGGGAAAAGCGGGACCGCTACGATATCGTACTCCTGCTGCGACCTTCCAAAAAGAACCGGAAGCTATTCCGGCACTATATTCGCCTGGCAATGGTCCCCACACTGGCCCGGGCAGGAAGCGGTCTATCCGCGGGCACAGGCCATGGGGCAGGCGCGGGCAGTTCTGCAGGCCGGGGACTGAAAATCGTCTGGGGCGATGTCCTCCACCGGGAGGATGTGGCAGAGGCCTGCCGGGGAATCGACTGGTGCCTGAATCCCATGGCGCTGATCTCTCCGGCGGCTGACCGCGATCCGGAGATGGCCGGAAAGGTCAATGCCCGGGGAACCCGCTACCTGGTAGAAGCCATCGTAGCCGAAGATCCGGAACATATCCGGCTGGTCCATATCGGAACCATAGCGGAATACGGCGACAGGCTTGCGCCTGTGCATGTGGGCCGCACAGGCGATCCGGTGATCCCCAGTGTTTATGATCACTATGCGCTCAGCAAAATCAAAGGGGAACTGAGTGTCATGCAGTCGCGGATTAAACACCGGGTTTCCCTGCGCCAGACCTTTATGATGATCCCCGGGCTCTTTTCGCTGATGGATCCCATCATGTTTCATCAACCCATCAACTCCTTTATGGAAAACATAACGGCCAGGGACTCGGGCCGCCTGATGGTTCGTTGCCTGGAAATGAAGGATGACTCTGACTTCTGGGGCGGGTATTACAATATTTCGGGCGGACCGGCCACCAGGATCACCTACCTGGAATTCCTGGAGCGGATCTATGGCATGCTGGGGATCCGCTACCGGAAGGTGATGGAGCGTAACTGGTTCGCCCTGAAGAACTTCCATATGCAGTTCTTTGAGGATTCGGACCGGCTGAACGATTACCTGCATCACTGGGAAGGTGGCCAGAGCATGGAAGCCTATTTCAGGGAGGTATGGAAGAATCTGCCCTGGTACCTGAAAGCCACCGCATGGCTTGCCAGACATTTCCCGCCTTTCCGCTTCCTGGTGGAGGCCGTCACCCGGACGCAGCTCCGAAGACTGGCACGTAAGCCCGATGGCACCCTGGGCTGGATCGGCCGCAACGACCGTGGACATATCCGGGCCTTTTACGGATCCCCGGAAGCCTTCCGGAAGATTCCGGGCTGGGATAAGGAGATGCCTTCCCTGGATCACAGGCAGAGCTATATCAGGCTGGATCATGGCTATGATGAACGGAAGGAGGAGCTGGATACAGGGGACTTGCATCAGGCCGCCCTTTACCGGGGAGGCCGGCTTTCGACGGATTCCTGGAATGGAGATCTGCACACTTCTCTCCCGTGGGAGTGCTGCCGTGGACATGCTTTTAAAATGACCCCGCATGCCGTATTGAAAGGCGGCCACTGGTGTCTGGAGTGCATCTCCCCGCCCTGGAACTATCAGGACATGGCCGGTAATAATCTTTTCACCACACAGGTTTTAAATCTCGCGGGCAGATAGATGCCAGACCTTGAGACTGGCTGATTAATGCGGATTTATCATAACCATGTTTCAGGATAGCGCTGTAAATTTCGCCATGGCTGTGACCTGGCCGGATATCTTTACTGGCAGAGCACAGATAAGAGAATGATCAGGAAGATCAATGCCCTGATTAAGGACATTGTAAGGCACCCTCATAAAGGCCTGGGAAAACCCGAAATGCTGAAGCACGATCATGCGGGCCTCTGGGCCATGCGATATGGTTTTTTGGCTCTTTAGTTGACTATCATGGAGACATGAGCTAACTTGTTTCAGAAAATATGCCAGCTATCCTATTTTCCGATTGATCGTGAGATTTCGTCCAGTACTCATTAATAATCTAAAGCTATGAAACACATTTTTCCCTTTCTTTTTACACTGCTTCTTGTCAGTTCCTGTTCCCGGCGGGCTGTCACGGGGACTGCCGGTGAGCTGACAGCGGCCTCCCCGAAAACTGCCGGGATGTCGGAGGAGCGACTGAGCCGTATTGAAACCATGCTGACCACCGCCATGGCGGAGGATCAGATCCCCGGGGCGGTGGCCCTGGTGGCCCGGAACGGCAAAATCGTCTATCACAAGGCTTTTGGAATGGCCGATACGGAAGCCGGCAGAAGCATGCAAAGCGATGATATCTTCCGGATCGCCTCCCAGACCAAGGCCATAACCTCCACGGCGGTGATGATGCTCTGGGAGGAGGGGAAGTTCAGCCTGGATGATCCCATCTCCCTCTATATTCCTTAATTTGAAAACATGGTGGTCCTGGAATCCTTCCGGGAGGCTGATTCCTCCTTTACCGGAATACCGGCTTCCCGGCCCATCACCATCCGACACCTGCTGACCCACACTTCCGGGATCGGCTATGGAATGATTGATGACGATAATTTCAGGAAGATTTACCAGAAAGCGGGGATCATTGATGCATTCACCACGGAAGAAGTGAGCATCGAAGAGAACGTCCGGAAACTGGCCGGGCTTCCCCTCCATCATGAACCCGGGGCGAAGTTCACTTACGGCGAAGGGCTGGATGTGCTGGGTTATTTCATTGAAATCATGTCGGGAAAAGCCCTGGACCAGTTTTTCAAAGAGCGGATCTTCGATCCCCTGGGCATGGCGGACAGCTATTTTTATCTGCCCGAATCCAAAAAAGACCGCCTGGTTCCTGTCCAGGTCAAAGAGACCGGAGTATGGACGGTTTTCCCGGCCAATGAATTTTTCGATCCCGATTATCCCATCCAGGGCGCCGGGACTTTCTTTTCAGGCGGGGCCGGACTTTCCAGCACGGCCCTGGATTATGCCAGATTCCTGCAGATGTACCTGAACCAGGGAGAATACAACGGGGTGCGCCTGCTCAGCCGAACCACCGTCCAGACTATTTTGACCAACCAGGTGGGTGATCTCCTGGGCGATTCGGGCGACGATTTCGGCCTGGCCTTCGGGATCCTGGATGAAACGGGAGCCGCAAAGGGAGGCAGGGGCAGCCTGGGCACCTTTGACTGGGGAGGGTATTTTAATACCCAGTATTTTGCCGATCCGGCGGAACATACCATCGGGATCCTGATGAAACAGACCCAGGATGCCTGGTCGGACGAAACCGGCTGGAAATTCCGACTGCTGGTGGGACAGGCGATCGCGGACTGATTCCCGGAGACAGGACCCTGTAAAGGGTTCAGGTCAGAGGAAAGGGGTCTTAGAGCGGGTCCATCTGAACGGTCACGGGCCAGCCGGTGAACTGACCGGCTCCCTTGGCCGGGATAAAGACATCGCGGGGCCAGCATTCGAAGGTGACCTCTTGGGCGGACTTGTGGAAACGGATCACCCCGAAACCTCCCGCCTGGGAGGGGCTCTCGGGATTGGCATAGGCCACCATGGTGATGGGGTTTCCCATTCCGTCGTAATAGTCTCCCGTCCACGGCAGCGGATTCTCCGGGTTATGGTTACCGCCCGGCTCTTCATCCAGGGGCCACCACCAGCGCTTGTAATAGGTATTGACACTGGCCGGAACGATAAAGGCCCAGGGACCGTCGCCAAACTCCTCGATCCCGTGCCGGATGACTGTGGGCAGGTGCTGGTCGCCTCCGATATGTACGGCATGGGCCTTTTTGATGGCCCGGAGCGCCTTCTTTCTTCCCGTTTGCGGCCAGCCATTGGAGTCCAGGTCGGCCAGCAGCCGGTTTTCGATGTTCCCGTGCAGATGGGCCGCTCCGCAGAAGCCGGTCTGGGAGAGCACGGCGCGCATCTTCACTCCGTCGGTCCACCCGGCCCACTGGTCCAGGAAGTCCAGCTGCCGCTCTCCCAGTAAGACCAGTCCGGGCAGGTCGATGCTGGCCGGATCGTAAGCGGGGTCGTAAATGTGATCGGGCCGGGGACCCTGCCGGGGGATCTTTCCGGCGGGACCCGATTTGAACTTGCGGTCCTCTATAATGGCAAAATCCACTTCTCCCAGCAGCAGGTTGGTATAGTAAACCCCGATGCCCTGACCGATGGGGGTGGGATCGTAGGGATCGGGCAGGTTGGCGGTCTGGCAGCGCTCCACCATCTTCACATATTCGGGGTGATAGGTATAGCCCCCGTCGGCTGCTCCATCCAGGGTGGATACTTTTCCGCTTTCCCCCCAGAGGTTGGGCTGGCCCACGTCGTGATCGTCCGGGATCGAAATACAGGGCCGCTCGCGCCACATCTCCCCGAACTGGGAGCCAAACAGCAGCCAGGAGGCCGTGTGTTCGGTGTGGTCATACGACTGGTCGCCCGCCAGGAAGATCAGGTCGGGATCCAGAAAATCGATGTTTCTCACATAGCTTTCCCGGTCGCCCCGGTCCTTGTTGCTGCTGCACGAAAAAGCGGCCACTACAATCTCTTCCTTTTCCACCGGGTCGTGGCGGATCAGTCCTTCGTACATGGCCTTTTTTCCATGCCTGAGCCTGTAAGCCACATCTTTGGTGGCATCCCAGTTCTCGATCCGGAAGAGAGCCGACCAGCCCAGGTCGTTCACTTCCGCTGTGGCGATCTCCTGCCACTGTCCGCCGCTCCGGGTTTCCAGCCTTACCGTGCGCGTTTCATCCGGATAAAGGGGATATAACTGCGCACTTAATTTCATGGTATTTTTCGATACGGTGTATAAGCCGAAAGCCAGCACTTTGTCACGCTCCACCTTTACGTCGTGGATGGGATTGGGGGCCCGGTTCCACCAGTCGTTGGTACAAATGGTATCCAGACCCGTAAAGGGAGCCGGCACGGGCGGTTCCATTTCCGAAGTGCAGGCGAGAGAGAGGGCCAGGATAAGTGTCAGGAACGGGAGCAGAAACTGTCTGGACATCTGAAAGTGTTTTAGGTGAACAATCACTCAAATGTAGCAGTTCAAAAAGAGAATACCAGATTTTTTTTCTGCTTGATTTATCTTTTAGTATCTGGAGTTATGTAACGACTTTATGTATAAAGGACCAACAAGGGTCTCTAGTTTTCGTCATCGGGACACCCTGGTGAGTTGCACGTGATCAACTCTACTTCTCAAGCCTGAACAGACCCAGTGCTTT
>JARGFM010000033.1 GCA_029210725.1 Bacteroidales bacterium
CACGCAACAGGTACAAGCTGATTGCTCAAGGGTATGAAGAATTGATCAAATCAACAACGCAAAATTAAACTATAGCCATTCTTATTTGTAACGTGCTTATTTACTGATTAAAATGGGACTTTCATACAGCTTTCTTTTTACAGGCGAACTATATTCAACAGCATGAACATACCCATTGCATGCTATGCGCATATTATCTACATTAATGGCAAAATCTTACCTTATGAAAACCATTCTTTCGATCATTTTAATTATTATGGCCATGGGCTGTACACAACAAGTGACCTTTAACTATCCTGAAACAGCGAAGGGTGATGTGGTGGATAATTATCACGGCACGGAGGTCCCAGATCCTTACAGGTGGCTGGAGGATGATATGTCTGATGAAACGGCTGCCTGGGTTAAAGCGCAGAATGAGCTTACCTTCTCCTACCTGGAATCCATTCCCTTCAGGGATGCACTAAAAGAACGTATGACCGAGATCTGGAACTTTCCAAAAATGGGAACCCCCTTTAAGGAAGGGGAGCTGTACTTCTACAGTTACAATACTGGACTTCAGAATCAGAGCATTATCTATATGAAAAAAAGCCTGGAAGAGGATGGCGAGGTCTTTCTGGATCCCAATAAATTTTCGGAAGATGGGACCGTGGCCCTGGCCGGCTTAAGTGTATCTAACGACCATAAATATGCAGCCTATGGGATTTCCAAAGGCGGTTCCGACTGGAGGGAGTTTTTTGTGAAGGAGATTGCCGGCGGCAGTGATCTGGAAGATCACATCGAATGGATCAAAAACTCGGGAGTGTCCTGGTATAAAGACGGCTTCTTTTATACCCGCTATGATACTCCGGCCGAGGGTGATGAATTAAAAGGGGAAAATAAGAATGCCAAAGCTTATTACCATAAGCTGGGGACTCCACAGTCGGAAGATGCACTGGTGCATCAGGATCCGGCACACCCTGAACGTAGCTTCCATATGGGTGTCACTGAAGATGAGGCTTATATATTATTGAGCGCTTATGAATCAACCAGCGGTAATTCCCTGGCATTCAAGAAGGCCGGACTGGACGACACCCCCTTCACCTGGCTGGATGAGGACTTTGATGATGACTATTCGCCCATTGGTAATCACGGAAACATCCTCTATGTGCTGACCAATAATGAAGCACCTCTTTACCGGCTGGTTGCCATAGACCTGAACCATCCGGCACGGGAAAACTGGGTGGATGTAATCCCGGAACAAGGAGACGTCCTGGAATCGGCCACCCTGGCCGGAGGTAAAATTATTGCCTCTTATATTCAGGATGCCTTTAACACTGCTTATGTTTACAACCTGGACGGAAGCATCTTGCATGAAGTTCCTCTGCCCGGAATCGGATCCGTGGGAGGATTCAACGGAAAAATGGAGGATAACACAGCTTTCTACAGTTTCACTTCTTTCAATTATCCTGCTACCATCTTCAAATACAATATTGAAGAAAACATTTCAGAAGTGTTCTATATCCCGGAAGTGGATTTCGATGCTGCGGCCTACGAAACCAAACAGGTCTTTTATACCAGCAAGGATGGTACGGAAGTCCCCATGTTCATTGTGTATAAGAAAGGCCTGGAACTGGATGGGACCAATCCGACCCTGCTATATGGCTATGGTGGATTTAATATATCCATGACTCCATCCTTTAGCAGTACCCGTGCCGTTTGGCTGGAGCAGGGCGGTGTCTTTGCTCTTGCCAACATCAGAGGTGGTGGCGAGTATGGGGAAGCATGGCACAAAGCAGGCACTGTCCTTCAGAAACAGAATGTATTCGATGATTTTATAGCCGCTGCTGAATATCTGATCGAAGAGAACTACACCTCCAGCAAGCGGCTGGCTATCTATGGAGGATCCAACGGCGGCCTGCTGATAGGAGCTGTGATCAATCAGCGGCCTGAGCTTTTTGCAGCAGCCGTCCCCATGGTGGGTGTTATGGATATGCTTCGCTTTCATAAGTTTACCATAGGCCGGTACTGGACGGTAGATTACGGATCCTCCGATGATCCCGAAGAGTTCAAATACCTGCTGGCTTACTCCCCTGTTCACAATATTTCAGCTGAAAAAGATTATCCCGCTGTTCTGATCACTACAGGTGATCATGACGACAGGGTGGTACCGGCTCACTCCTTTAAATATGCAGCAACGCTTCAGGACAAGTATGCCGGCAAGAACCCCGTGATGATCCGGATCAATACCGATGCCGGTCACGGTGCAGGGAAACCTACCGATATGGCCATTCAGGAGTATGCCGATGTATGGTCCTTTATCTATAAAAACATGGACTTTACCCCAGAGTTTTAATCATTGAAATATAAGTACTTAGTTATTGAGGGAAATATTGGGGCCGGGAAAACAAGCCTGGCCTCTTTGCTGGCGGAAGAGACTGGAAGCCGTCTGGTTCTGGAATCGTTCAGTGAAAATCCCTTTCTGCCAAAATTTTATGAAGATCCCGACAGGTATGCTTTCCAGCTTGAACTTTCCTTTTTATCGGAACGATACCAGCAGATCAAAACCGAACTTGGACATCCGGACCTGTTCGGGCAAGGAGTTATTAGCGACTATTTTCTGGCAAAATCCTTTATATTCAGCAAACATAACCTGAAGGAGGATGAAATGAAGTTATTTGAGAAATTATTTTCCATCATCAATCTGCAGGCACCCAAACCAGATCTTTATGTATACCTGCACCTCCCGGTCGAAAAACTGCTTGAGAATATAAAACAAAGAGGCCGGGAATACGAAAAACACATCAAATACAACTATCTTAAAGAGGTTCAGGATGGGTATTTTGGATTCTTCAAATCGCAACGAGAAATGAAAATAGTGATCCTGGATACCAGCCGGCTCGATTTTATAAATAAGAGTTCAGATCTTCAATTACTAAAAAAAGTTATCCTCGAAGGTGAGTATACTCTTGGAATGAACAGGCTAATTTTGTAACTTATGCCTTCATTCGACAAAGAAATCTTTATTTTTGTCAAAAACATTATGTAATTTTGCACCTTACTTAAAAGTAACTAAACAGAGAAGAATAATCAACATTTAATCAGATTGATATGAGAAACATTAAGAACTTTGCGATTTTTATCCTCGCAGCCGCAGTATTAAGCAGTTGTGGTGGTCTAAACAAAATGGTCAAGGACTCTGCCCTTGTTGGCTACCAGGTAACTCCTGAAGTACTGGAAATGCACGGTGGTGAAGTGGATATGACTATCAACGTCAACTATCCCGCCAAGTATTTTAACAAAAAAGCTGTAGTCACCCTTACCCCCGTCCTCCGGTACGAAGGTGGTGAAACAACACTCGACCCTCTTGTGCTCCAGGGTGAAGATGCAACTGCCAACAACAAGCCAATCAGCTATGATGGTGGCGGAAGTGCCAGCTTGTCAAGCACTCTTACATACGAAGATGCCATGATGATGTCTGAGCTGTATTTCACCGTAAATGCTGCCATTAAGGAAAAATCGGCTGATCTTGGAGATGTAAAACTGGCCGATGGTATCATCGTGACTCCATTGTTGGTACAGAACAATCCAAAGGTTATCCTGTTCGATAACAATTTCAAGCAGATCGTTCCTGAGTCTTATGAAGCCGACATCAAGTATGTGATCAACAGGGCCGATATTCGCCGTTCTGAAATGAGCAAGGAAGAAATTGCCCTTTTGAACGAAACTCTGAAAAATGTCGACGAAAACGAGAGGCTCGAGCTTAAGGGGATTGAAATTTCGGCCTATGCTTCTCCCGATGGAGAGCTGGACCTGAATACCAAACTGGCCGACAAGCGCCAGACGAGCGCTTCAAAGTATCTCTCCGGACAGTTGAAAAAGGCCGAGGTCGAAGTTGCTGATGAACTGATGAGTTTGCTGGCTACTCCGGAAGACTGGGAAGGCTTTAAAAAACTCATGGAAGCTTCTGACATTCAAGATAAAGAGATGATCCTCAGGGTACTCAGCATGCACTCTGACCCGGTTGTACGTGAGCAAGAAATCAAGAACCTGACCGCCGCTTTTGAAGTCATTGCTGAAGAGATACTGCCACAATTAAGAAGATCCAAGTTCACTGTAAACATGGATAAAATTGGTTGGAGCGACGAAGAACTGGTCGACCTCTTTGCAAACAATCCTGATACTCTTGTGCTGGAAGAGTTGCTCTACACCGCTACCCTTGTAAAAGACAATGAGACCAAACTGGCTGTTTATACCAAAGCTGCGAAGGTAGCTCCCCAGTGCCTCCGCGCTCATAACAATCAAGGTGTTGTTCTTTACAACATGGGCAAACTGGAAGAAGCTGCCTCATCCTTCAAAGCTGCAAAGGCCATCAAGGACCACGATATCATCAATAACAACCTTGGAGCCCTTGCTCTCAAGAATGGTGATGTAGAAGCCGCCAAAGAAGCTTTCACCGCTTCCATGGGAGCCGGATCCGCAGTCAACTACAACCTGGGAATTGTAAGTATCAAGGAAGGCGAATATGAGACTGCTCTGAATTACTTCGGAAGCGAAGCTTCCTACAATTCTGCCCTGGCCATGTACCTGAAAGGTGATAGTGAAGGTGCCTGGAGAACAAATGCCAATCTGGAAAAAGTGGGTGGAATGGGTTACTACCTGCAGGCAGTGATTGCTGCAAGCCAGGACATACCAGAAGCTGCACTTGAGAACCTGAAACTTGCCGTGGAGAACTGTGGATCTGCTCAGTTCATCAAAGACAGGGCAAAGAAGGACCTCGAATTCGCCAAGCTTTTCGAAACTGCCGAATTCAAAGCAATTGTCGAGTAGATTTTAGGAATCTTGCATAATAGATTAAGAGGCTGTCTCATCCGGGGCAGCCTCTTATTTTTTGCTCAGGCTCCTGAACAGCTCCCAGATAACAATTCCTGCAGCAACCGAAATATTCAGGGAGTGCTTGGTACCATACTGAGGTATCTCTATACAGTAATCGCTCATATTCAGCACGTCCTGTTCCACTCCCCTGACTTCATGGCCGAAAACAATAGCATATTTCTGCTGGTCAGCAAGACGAACCTGATCCAGCATAAGCGCTCCCTCGGCCTGCTCCACAGAGTATATCTGATATCCCTTCGCCTTTAATTCTGTGAGAGCATCGACGGTCTCCTTTCTATACTCCCAGTGTACAGATTCTGTAGCCCCGAGTGCTGTTTTATGTATCTCCCGGTGTGGCGGAGTGGAGCTGATTCCACATAAGTATATCCCTTCCAGACGAAAAGCATCAGCAGTGCGAAATACAGAGCCAATGTTATTCAGGCTCCTTACATTATCGAGCACTACCGTAAGAGGGATCTTTTCCACACTCTTATACTCCTCCACAGACAGTCTTTCCAGCTCCTCATTCAAGCGCTTTCTCATTTTCATCTAATTATAAAACGAAATTAACCAATATGCATGAACACTAAGCACAACTTTTATCTTTTTCCTGTCAGTCAAATTGCTAAATTTGTTTAAATCAAGCAGACAAGCATTATGAATATTCATGAATACCAGGGAAAACAGATTCTTAAACAATTTGGAGTCTCCGTGCCCTCCGGGGATGTAGCCACCACTCCTGATGAAGCCGTGGAGGCCGCCCGAAAAATTCAGGCAGAAACAGGTGCAGCTACATGGGCTGTAAAGGCTCAGATTCATGCAGGAGGACGCGGAAAGGGTGGTGGTGTGAAAATTGCCAGAACGCTGGAGGAAGTGAGGTCGCATGCCCGGGATATTCTGGGAATGACCCTGGTTACCCATCAGACCGGAGCGGAAGGAAAGCTGGTTGGGAAAGTGCTTGTTGAACAGGGTATTTTCTACCCGGGGGAGAGTGAACCCCTGGAATTTTACATGAGCGTTTTGCTGAACCGGGAAAGCGGGAAAAACATTATCATGTACTCTACGGAAGGCGGTATGGATATTGAGAAAGTTGCTGAAGAAACCCCACACCTGATTTTCAGGGAGGAGGTGGATCCGGGGGTTGGAATCCAGGCCTTTCAAACAAGACATATCGCTTTTAACCTGGGGCTGTCGGGTCAGGCTTTTAAGGAGATGTGCAAATTTGCAGGGGCCCTCTATAAGGCCTTTGAAAAATCCGATGCCTCTCTCTTTGAAATAAATCCGGTTTTCAAAACATCTGATAACCATATTATGGCCGCCGATGCCAAGGTGAATATCGATGATAACGCTCTCTTCAGACATGCTGATTACGCAGCCATGAGAGATCTCCATGAAGAGGACCCCGCAGAGGTCGAAGCAGGTGAATTTAATCTGAACTTTATAAAGCTGGATGGAAATGTGGGCTGTATGGTGAATGGTGCAGGGCTCGCTATGGCAACCATGGACATCATAAAACTTTCAGGTGGCGAACCTGCAAATTTTCTGGATGTAGGAGGAACGGCCAATGCAGAGACAGTTGAAGCCGGATTCAGAATCATCCTGAAAGATCCCCGTGTGAAAGCAATACTTATCAATATTTTCGGCGGAATTGTTCGTTGCGATCGCGTAGCGGAGGGTGTTGTTGAAGCCTACAGAACCATTGGACAGATAGATATTCCGGTTATAGTCAGATTACAGGGGACCAATGCAGAAGAGGCCAAGGTGCTTATTGACAACTCCGGACTTGAAGTTCATTCCGCCATCACACTGGAAGAGGCTGCTGAAAAGGTGAAAGAGCTGGTCGTCTAGCTTCAGATCAGTGAGCGGCTGCGCAGTATTTCCTCCATTTCTGTCTGAAGCCTGGAGGCTTCGAGCCTGGCCGCATCCTGGAATTTATTGGTCACGTCTGCGTAAATAATCGACCTGCTTGCATTAACAATCAGGCCACAGCGGTCGTTCATCCCGTATTCAGCAACATCCCTGAGACTTCCTCCCTGGCTTCCCACCCCGGGAACCAGAAGGAAATGTTCCGGAACCAGTTTCCGGATCCGGGCCAGGGCTTCTGCTTTGGTAGCCCCGACTACGTACATTATATTGTTAACGCTACCCCATGCTGATGAAGTGCTTATTACCTTCTCAAACAACTGGGTCCCTTCGTCCAGATAGAGCTGCTGAAAATCCCCGGAGCCTTCATTCGAGGTGAGTGCAAGAAGTATGACCCATTTCCCTTCATACTCCAGGAAGGGAGAGATACTATCGAAACCCATATAAGGAGAGAGGGTAATTGCATCAAAATCCAGCGTTTTGAAGAAAGCATGGGCATATATATGGGATGTATTCCCGATATCGCCCCGCTTTGCATCAGCAATAATATACAGATCGGGATATTGTTCCCTGAGGTAAGTTACAGTCATTTCCAGGCTCATATAGCCTGCAGCTCCCAACATCTCATAGAATGCCAGGTTTGGTTTATATGCAACCGCATACTCCTGGGTGGCATCTATGATATGCTTATTAAACTCAAATACAGGATACTCCTTATGAAGGAGTATCTTTGGAATTTTTTTAAAATCTGTATCGAGTCCCACACAGAGAAAACTCTTTTTACGCTTAATATTCCTGAATATCTCTTCGGCGTTCATAACTAATAAATTAGTGCATACCGCTCTCTTTCAAACGTTCCGCATTCTCTGCCATCTGGAGCTTATCGATTATCTCCTGAATATCCCCGCTAATAATGGACTGAAGATTATACATCGTCAGATTGATACGATGATCAGTCACCCTGCCCTGCGGATAGTTATAGGTTCGTATTTTAGCTGAGCGATCGCCTGACGATACCATGGTTTTCCGCCTGGATGAGATGGCATCCATTCGCTTCTGGTACTCCAAGTTATAAAGCCTTGACCTTAGCTCCTTCATAGCCTTATCCAGGTTTTTCAACTGCGACTTTTCATCCTGACAGGTCACTACGATCCCGGTGGGAATATGAGTCAGACGTATGGCTGAATAGGTTGTATTAACCGACTGGCCACCGGGACCCGACGAACAATAGGTATCCTTTCTGATATCTGCCTGGTTGACTTCCACCTCAAAATCTTCCGCTTCGGGCAGTACGGCAACCGTAGCTGCTGAAGTATGAACCCGGCCCTGGGTTTCGGTTTGAGGAACACGTTGAACCCGGTGTACGCCGGACTCATATTTCATTATTCCATAAACTCCTTCCCCGGTAACATTCATGATAATTTCTTTGTATCCGCCAACAGTCCCTTCCGTAAAACTGGTAGTCGAAGCTTTCCACCCTTTCGATTCAAAGTACTTGGAATACATTCTGTAAAGATCACCTGCAAAAATGCTGGCCTCATCACCACCTGTTCCTGCCCGGATCTCTACAATGGCACTCTTTTCATCCTCCGGGTCCTTGGGTAACAGTAGAAGTTTAATATCCTCCTCCAGCCTGCCCAGTTTATGCTGATAGAGATCCAGCTCCTCCCTGGCCATCTCCCTTAACTCTTCATCCTTCTCTTCCGACAGCATTTCCCTGGCACTTTCGATATTGCTCAGCAAATCCCTGTAGTCATTCATCGCATCTACAACAGGTTCCAGATGTTTATACTCCCGGTTCAATTTCACATAGCGCTTCATATCAGCTATAATGGCCGGGTCGGTAATTAACTGTCCCACCTCCTCAAATCTTAGCTTCACTCCTTCTAAACGGGATAATATCATATTTTCGCCCATGCCTCTGTATCTCCTTAATAAATATATTCTGCCTGTTCTCCGACGATGGTAAGTCTCTTTTGCGGGGATTCCAAGCAATGCCCCACTATTCTGGCTTCAATATTATATTTCGCAGCCAGCTCTATGATTCCCCGGGCGCTTTTCTCGTCGGTATATATTTCAAAACGGTGCCCCATATTGAATACCTGGTACATCTCTTTCCACGTTGTGCCCGACTCCTCCTGTATCATTTTGAACAGTGGGGGTAACGGAAACAGTTTGTCTTTGATAATATGGATGTTCTGCACAAAATGCAGGACCTTTGTCTGGGCCCCGCCGGAACAGTGGATCATAGCACATACCTGGTCTTTGTATTGCTCCAGCACCTCTCTGATTACAGGAGCATAGGTCCGGGTCGGGGAGAGCATCAGCTTTCCGGCATCGAGACCGAGACCCCTGATCGAATCGGTAAGTGTTTTACTACCCGAATATACAAGCTCGGACGGAACGTCCGGATCAAAGCTTTCCGGATATAGGCGGGCCAGGTATTCTCCGAACACATCATGACGTGCCGAGCTTAATCCGTTGCTCCCCATTCCCCCATTATAGCACTTTTCATAAGTGGCCTGGCCGGTAGAAGAGAGCCCTACAATGACATTCCCGGGGAGAATATGGTTCTCTATGATACTGGAACGCCTGGACCGTGCGACAACCGTTGAATCCACAATAATGGTTCGTACCAGGTCGCCTACATCAGCAGTCTCTCCTCCCGTGCTGTAGATCGGGATACCCAGGGAACGCAATTCATCCAGGATCTCTTCGGTCCCGTTGATAAGAGCGGAGATAACCTCCCCGGGAATCTTTCTTTTGTTCCTTCCAATAGTAGATGAAAGGAGTATATCCCCGGTGATCCCCACACAAAGCAGATCATCCAGGTTCATCACAATGGCATCCTGGGCAATGCCTTTCCATACGGAGAGGTCCCCTGTCTCCTTCCAGTATACATATGCCAGAGAGGACTTTGTTCCCGCCCCATCGGCATGCATCACCAGGCAATGATCCGGGTCGCCGGTCAGTATATCCGGAATCACCTTGCAAAAGGCGCCTGGAAAGAGGCCTTTGTCCACATGCCTGATAGCCCGGTGCACATCCTCCTTGCCGGAGGAGACTCCACGCTGAAGGTAACGGGAAGAGTGACTCATCTCGATTAATTTTGCGGTATATAGTCTGTTGAGAGCACCCTGAATTCGGTGCGCCTGTTAACCTGGTGTGCCTTTTCCTGAAGTTCCACGCCCTCCATCTGGTTAATGAAAGCCTCTGTCAGAATATCACCTATCTCCAGAAAACCATACTGTGTTTTCACCTTCTCATCCACTACCTTGGGTTGAGATTCTCCATAACCCTGAGCCTTTAACCTGTCGGGCTGAATCCCCTTAGAGATCAGGTAATCAACAACTGACTGAGCTCTTTTTTGTGACAATTCCTGATTATCCGCAGGCGTACCCCTGGAATCTGTGTGTGACATTAATTCGATGGTCACATTGGGGTTATCGTTAAGAGTTTCCACCAGGTTATCCAGGGACACCATCGATTCGGGCCTCAGATACCACTTTGCAAAATCATAAAAAATATTGGGCAGTTCGATCACCTGGGTGATGGAAGCGAGATAAATGGTCACTTCAAATTCCTGGCTTTGATCCAGTCCCCTGGTAGATTCTCTCTCTTTACCATTCAAATAACCCGGTTGAGTGGCCACAAAGACATAGTCGGTGCCTGGTTTAAGCATAAACCTGAAAGTTCCGTCTTCACCGGTGTTAGCTTCCACAGTGATTCCATCACTTCCGACCGATCTGACCGTTGATCCCGGCAGGATCTGATCGTTCCGTTCATCCTTTACTACTCCGGTAACAGAGAACTCCAGTGGTGGCAGCACAAAGGAAAAAATATCATCATTTCCCCTCCCCTTCCTCGAGGAACTAAAAAACCCCCGCTCCACCTCTTCTTCAAACACGATACCAAAATCATCCTCCGGGGAGTTTATAGGAGGTTTCATATTTTCCAGTCTCCAGGACCTGGTTTCATCCAGGGTAGCCTTGTAAATATCAAGCCCCCCTATTCCCACCCTGCTGTCGGATGAGAAATATAGCGTTCCATCGCTGTGAACAAATGGATAAAGCTCATTTCCGGGAGTGTTGATCTCCTCCCCCATATTTACGGGAGAACCCCAGCTGTCACTCTGGCTTTCTCGTGTTACTTTCCAGATATCTTTCTCACCCAGGCCACCAGGCATGTCAGAAACAAAGTAAAGCGTAAGACCATCGGGCGAAATAGCCGGATGGGCAGTGGTTACACTGTCGCCCAGAGCTTCAAGCTCCACCTTCGGCTCAGACCAGCCACTTCCGCTGGCGCTGGCGCTAAGAATCTGGCAACCGAGTTTCTGGTTCTTACCTTTCTTGCACCTGGTAAAATAGAGGGTGGTAAAATCCGAGGATATACATGGAGTTCCATCCTCGAACTCGGAGTTCAGACTCTCAACGGGAACCGGCACACTCCATTTCCCTTTTCTGTCAAGGGTGGATGAAAAGAGGTCCGCAAAATTTTGTCCCGTTGCTCCATGTGTTTCATTGCCGGTGGCATCTTCACGGGTGGAAGTAAAATATAATTCTGTGAAGGCTTCATTGATATATCCCGGGCTGAAATCCCTTTCCCTGGAATTAAAATATCGCATATTTTCAACGATATACCCCGTCGGGTTATTCTTCCAGCTAATAGCAACCTCGCATGACTCAATTCCAATATTTCCCCGGGGATCGTCCGGAACCAGTTCCACATAACGCTTAAACTGCTCCGCAGCATCCGTGTACTTCTCATTTACAAGCATCATCTGGCCATACCTGAGAAAGATTACCGGATCCTGATAATCTTCTCTAACAGCCTTCTTATACCATAATTCAGCAGAGCGTGCATCACCAAGTATCCGGTAACACTCCCCTATATTAAAGAGAATGGCCGTCTTCTGCATTTTATCGCTAACCTTATTCACAGCATTCTTAAAAAGATCGATGGCTTCATAATACTCACCGGCTTCGAATGCAGCCTGAGCCCTGGAGTCTTTCTGCTTTTTTTGCCCTTCAACCGGATTTATAATCAGTAGAGCGGCCATAATGACCAGTGAAACTACTCTGAAAAATCTATTCATTATCGCTTGCCGTTTTTACAATTTGATAAAATTACCTTTTTTTTCCATGATAATAAAACGTAAGAAGCCCCCCGTAAATTACGGAGGGCCCCTTAAATATGGCTATGCAGGTAAAGTTTAACTTGAGAACAGCAGTTCCCTGTATTTGGGCAAAGGCCAGATCTCATCATCCACAATAAGTTCAAGCTTATCGATATGATAACGGATCTTATTCAGGAAAGGAGCAACAGTGGCAGAGTAAGCTTTGGATTTCTCTTTCTCATCATCCATCTTATTGGCTACTTTTCTGGCCTCAACCATCTCATTTACTCCAGTTTTAATGGCAGTAACATGGTCGGAGATCTCTTTGATCAGTTCGATCCTGTTACCAGCCAGTGACTTATACTCCTCACCGTAGATCTCTTTCAATCCAAGCACATTCTCCATCAGCCTGTTCTGATACTTTACAGCCGTTGGAACAATATGATTCATGGCAAGGTCACCCAGTACTCTGGCCTCAATCTGGATCTTCATGGTATACTGTTCAAACATCACCTCTACGCGTCCCTCCAGTTCTGCCTCGGAAAAGATCCCCAGGTCGAAAAAGAGCTTTTTGGATTTTTCACTTAAATAGGCCGACAGGGCTTCAGGAACATCGGTAACATTGGTAAGTCCGCGTTTGGCTGCCTCCTTCACCCATTCATCACTGTAGTTGTCACCCTCAAAGCGGATAGCTTTGGATGCTATGATGTACTCCCTGAGCACCTGGAATATGGCTTCATCCTTTTTAATACCCTTTTCGATAAGCGCATCTACCTCCACTTTAAAGTCCATCAGCTGCTTGGCAACAGCTGCATTCAATATGGTCATGGGTGTGGCAGGATTACAGCTTCCTCCTACGGCTCTGAACTCAAAACGATTCCCCGTAAAGGTAAAAGGTGAGGTTCTGTTCCGGTCTGTATTATCCAGCAAGATCTCAGGTATCTTCCCGATATCCAGCTTCAGGGCGGTCTTCTCATCCGGAGACATTTTTTTACTGGTAACCTGCTCCTCAAGCTGATCGAGCATGGCCGAAACTTCTGAACCAAGGAAACAGGAAAGAATGGCAGGAGGTGCTTCATTGGCCCCTAGCCTGTGTGCGTTAGATGCCGATGCAATACTGGCCCTCAATAAATCCTGATGATCAAATACAGTTTTAATCGTATTTACCACGAAAGTTAAAAACTGCAGATTGGTCTTTGGATTCTTACCTGGTGAGTGCAGAACCACTCCGGTATCGGTGGAAAGCGACCAGTTGTTATGCTTTCCTGTTCCATTAATACCCTGAAAAGGTTTTTCATGGAACAGCACCCTGAAACCATGATGCCTGGATACTTTTGTCATCAGATCCATCAGCAACACGTTATGATCCACTGCCAGATTGCACTCCTCAAAAACAGGAGCTAACTCATATTGATTAGGAGCCACCTCATTGTGACGGGTCTTCACAGGGATACCCAGCTTATAGGCCTCGGACTCCAGATCGTGCATAAAGGACATCACCCGTTCAGGGATGGATCCAAAATAGTGATCATCCAGCTGCTGATCCTTGGCAGAAGCATGTCCCATCAGGGTCCGGCCTGTAAGGGCAAGGTCGGGCCGGGCATAATAGAGCGCCTCGTCAATCAAAAAGTACTCCTGTTCCCAGCCCAGATTGGCATTAACCGAACCAACGTTTTTATCAAACAACTGACAGATCTCCGTTGCGGCTTTATCTACAGCACTCAGAGCTTTCAGCAAAGGGGTTTTGTGATCCAGAGCCTCTCCCGTATAGGAGATAAAAACCGTGGGAATACTGAGGGTGTTGTCAATGATGAATGCAGGTGAGGTGGGATCCCATGCCGTATAACCACGGGCCTCAAAAGTATTCCTGATTCCACCACTGGGAAAGGAAGAAGCATCAGGTTCCTGTTGCGCCAGCGCTTCCCCGGAAAAAGTCTCCACCACTCCACCGTATGAATTGGGGTGTATAAATGCGTCGTGCTTTTCAGCGGTTCCGCCTGTCAGCGGCTGGAACCAGTGCGTATAATGGGTGGCTCCTCTTTCAGTGGCCCAGGCTTTCATCCCTGCAGCAACAGAATCGGCCTTATTCCTGTCAATGGGAGTGCCTTTCTCAACTGCATCCATCACATGATTAAAAGCGTCTTTGGAAAGGTATTTCTGCATCTTGGCCCGGTCAAATACATTGATGGCATAATAATCCGATGTCTTGTCAGAGGGAGGAGGAACATGGAGAGGTTTTCGGTCAAATACCTGTTCCAGTGCTTTAAATCTTATAACCGCCATAGTAAATGAATTTAAGTGAATATGATAAAAAAGGTTTTATGCGGCAAATATATACTTTTTTCTCCTTACCCCCCCTATTATTCATGGTGTAATTTTATTTTTTTAGTTTTTTTTATTTATATCCCCTGATTTTTTAAAGCATTATAATAAATAAGCAAAAAAAAACCGCCGGTGTGACCGGCGGTAATTTTTGTATCTGGCTAATCCTGCTCCTGACCCATCTCCTCTTTAAAGTATTTATAGAATAAGGGAATGGTTTCGATCCCTTTGTAAAAGTTAAAAAGAGGGTAGTTCTCATTGGGCGAGTGAATGGCATCCGAGTCCAGTCCAAAACCCATTAATATAGACTTGATGCCCAAAACCTCCTCAAAATCAGAGACAATCGGAATACTTCCTCCACTTCTGACGGGGATTGGAATTTTACCAAAACTCTCCTCGATAGCCCTGCTGGCCGCCCTGTAAGCTGGAAAATCGATGGGGGTTACATAACCCTGTCCTCCATGCAGACTCTTCACCCTGACCTTGGTGCCTTTGGGAGCTATACGCTCCATATGGTTTATAAAGAGCTCATCGATCTTTTTGGAATCCTGATTGGGCACCAGTCGCATGGAGATCTTCGCCCAGGCCTTGGAGGGCAGGACGGTTTTAGCCCCTTCTCCCGTGTAACCCGACCAGATTCCATTGACATCCAGACTGGGCCTTATTCCTGTTCTCTCCGTGGTGGAGAATCCCTTTTCTCCCACCACCTCATCTATGTCCAGTGCCTGTTTATACACTTTCAGATCAAAGGGGGCCTTGGCCATCTCGGCCCGTTCTTGCTCTGAAACCTCCATCACATCCTCATAAAAACCAGGAATGGTAATGTGGTTGTTTTCATCGGTCAGGGAAGCGATCATTTTTGCCAGGAGGTTGGCCGGATTTCCTACAGCACCTCCATACAGGCCTGAATGCAGGTCCCGGTTCGGTCCGGTAAGTTCCACCTCCAGGTAACTGAGCCCCCGGAGCCCCACGGTAATGGAGGGGATATCCCGGGCAATCATGGTAGTATCTGAAATAAGAATGATATCCGCTGCCAGAAGCTCCTTGTTCTCCCGGCAAAACTGCTTCAGGCTGGGTGAGCCAATCTCTTCCTCCCCTTCTATCATAAATTTCACATTACAGCTTAGCATCCCCCGGGCATTCATCATCTCAAAAGCCTTTACATGCATAAAAAGCTGGCCCTTATCATCATCCGCTCCCCGTGCAAAAATCTTACCATCTCGAACCTCCGGTTCAAAAGGGGGTGAATCCCAGAGCTCCAGTGGCTCGACTGGCTGCACATCATAGTGCCCGTAAACCAGCACGGTAGGAAGCGACTCATCCACGATTTTATGTCCGTATACCACCGGCCATCCGGTGGTCTCCTTCACTACCGCATGCCCGGCCCCGGCCTTCAGCAGGGATTCTTTGATATGTTCTGCCGCCCTGAACATATCCGCTCTGGCATCCGCCTGAGAACTGATGGACGGGATGCGGATCAGTTCAAATAGCTCGTCGAGAAAACGATCCTTGTGAGTCTCCACATAATCTTTAATTGTTTTCATAAGGTCTAATATTTAAATCATAATGAGGTTCACTTGTTCTTCATCAATTCCCCGTAGACTATCTCAAGCTCTTGATAGAAGCCCTCGCCATAAACTCTGATAAGGGCGTCTTTCAGAAACCGGAATACAGGAACACCTTCTCTCTCCCCCAGTATGCGGGCAGGTTCACAGATGCTCCACCGATGATAATTCAAAGCAATGCCCTGCTTTAGTTTTGTAACACGGATGGGATAAAGGTGGCAGGAGACAGGTTTCCGGAAACGAATCGCCCCCTCATCATAGGCCTGTTCAATGGCACAGCGGGCAATGTTATCGTTAAATACCGCATAAGCACATTCCTCCTCCCCCACCAGGGGTGTCACCTTGTCTCCATCGTTATCAATCAGCCAGGCTTCCTGTTCCCTGACTGCCCGTATGCCTTCCGCTCTCATAAAAGGAAGAATCTTATCCAACTCTTCTGCCAGTGATTCAGCTTCACTATCTTCCAGAGGAGCACCCGAATCGCCGAAAACACAACAGTTTCCTTCACACTTCTCTAAATGACATATAAAATGATTCTCAAACAGCTCCCGGCTGATAATCTTTTCCCCGATCTGAATCATACATTCTATTGAATAAAAAACAAATGTGCAAAAAAAAGCGCTGGGATGTCTCCTTTTTCATAAGATCTAAATTGTTAAAATGTCTTTAAACCGGAAAACTATAAGGCCTTGATTAGTTTTTGCTTATGAATTTTTGTTTAACTTATTTTGTTAATTATTAAACAATTTGGCCGGGCTTGTGTTGATTAGTCAAACAAAGATCATAAACACAAAAACCAGTCAAAATGAAAACACAGATTTTAAGCTTGCAAAATCCCATCCATATGATGAGGATTTCCTTTATGGCCACGATACTGGCTTTGCTTAGCATGGCTGCATTTGCTCAATCGACCGTAGTCGATATAGTGGTTAACAGCAGCGACCACAACACTCTGGAAGCCGCAGTGATTGCTGCCGAACTTGCTGATGATTTAAGTGAAGAAGGTCCATTCACTCTTTTTGCCCCAACCGATGCAGCATTCGGTGCACTGCCTGAAGGAACTGTAGCTTCACTGCTGGAAGATCCTACCGGAGATCTTGCTAAAATCCTGCTCTATCATGTTGTCGCCGGAAAAGCACTTTCAACGGATCTTTCAAACGACCAGATGATTGCCACGCTGAATGGCGAAAAAATATCGGTAAAGTTCACAGATGGCAAAGCCTATATCGATAATGCCATGGTGACCGTTGCAGATATCAAGGCAGATAATGGAGTTGTACACGTCATCAATGCGGTTATTACTCCTTCTTCAAAGATGGCGGATGCGGGCAAAACAAGCAGGTCTTCATCCAGCCAGGGCTGCGATAATTAGTCATGCAAAGCCGGTAATCGTCAAGTTGTATTCAGTTTAGGGTTGTGAAGTAGTGGTTTGTTACCGGTTTGCCAGGGGCTGTCTGCAGATCTGGACAGCCCTTTTTAATTTCTATCTTTGTCAGATGAGGCAACTTTTTACAACACTGCTTTGGATATGCATTTCCTGGCCCGCGGCAAGTTCCCAGGTGTCCTACCTCGACAGGCCCGATCTGTTGGAGCAAGTTGAAACCTGCCTGCACCACACCTATGAATTCTCCTTCGATAAGGCCAGGAACATCCAGGCGACCTTGTCTTCCTCAACTCCGGGTCATCCAGCCCCTGTATTTCTGGAAGCCTTGATCGTTTACTGGGAGAATTTTCCACTGATCCCATCCAAAAAGGCTTCAGAACAATTTATTATTCTGATGGACAATGTTATAGAGCTCGGTAAGGAATATAGTAAATACGAACATACTTATGTGGAAGGAGTTTTTTTCGATCTCTTCGGGAGAGCTTTCAAAGCCATGTTCTGGGCCGATAACGGAAAATCGGCCAAGGTAATACCCGACCTGGGAAACATGTACCGGAACACAAAAAAGGGTTTTGAGTTACAGGAGCAGTTTTCAGAGTTCTATTTTTCAACAGGACTTTACAATTACTATATCGAGGCCTATCCCTCAGCCCATCCGGCTTTTAAGCCCCTGGTCTCCTTCATGCATAAAGGTGACCGGGAGCTTGGACTGAAACAATTGAATCATGCCATCAATCATACGGTCTTCCTGAAGGTGGAATCCATACTGTTTATGTCACTCATCCTGCTCAATTACGAAGAAGATCTCAATTCAGCTGCCATTTATTCAGAAAAATTGGTCAGGGAATTTCCAGACAATATCTATTTCCAGGGACACCTGATCAATATCCTGCTTCATCAGCAAAGGTTTGGAATGGTGCAAGAACTGCTATCGGCCATGGACCAGCAGAGTGACAGCTATTCTGTGATGATCCGGACCCTTGCAAACGCATATATGAAGGAGATAGTTACTGGAGAAGAAAGCCGGTCCGGAACAGCTTATCTGGAAACCATTGAACTGGCTGATAAATTCGGACCCTTTGCAGATATATACAAAGCCATGGCATATATGGGACTTTCCAGATTATATAAAAAAAGAGGGCAACTGAGCGAGTCAGAAAGCTATTACCGCAAAGCTTCTCATCTTACCACCTACTCCTTTATTCTGGAAGAGCAGGCTTCCGGGTCCAGGTAATCAACCATACTCCCGCCAGGGTGAACAATCCGCCTGCCAGTTGCAGTCCTGTAGGGAACACTCCCAGAAAAATCCATGCCAGAACCAGGGTCCAGACGCCTTTTGTACTAATAATTAAAGAGGTCTTTGTTGCTTCTATCAGTTTTAGCGCCTGGTAAGCCAGAATAATAACAATCAGTGTTTCCATCAGTGAACCCAGAGCCAGATCCTTCCAGATTCCCATGGTGAGATGGACCGTGTTTCCAGAGCGGGAAAAGAGAATGAGCATTACCAGAGCAAGCAGAAATGAGCGAATCAAAGACATATAGCCAGGTAAGAGCTGCTGATGCCAGCGTCGCCCCACAATGGTGGCCAGAGAAAAAAGGAATGCAGCAGCAATAACATATATGGATCCGGGATCGAAAAATCCGGCAAATCCACCCTCCCGGTAATTAATAACAAATATGCCCAGGATGGTGATGATAATACCAAACATCTGGGAGGCCCGAAACCTTTCTTTAAGAAGCAGAATGCCCATCAGGGTGACAAATACCGGGCCAATATTCCCGATAAAGGAGACCACTGCCGGATTTTCCATAGCCTTAATAGCCAGATAAAAAAGGCCTGTTGCTGCCCCCTCAAGAACAGCAATAACCAGGGCAGTCATGGTTTTACGGCCCGAATCACCTTTCACTTTTCTGTATTCACGACTTATCAGGAACCAGCTTCCGTTCCAAAGAACTCCCAAAGTGAACCAGAGCAAGCCAAACTGAATCATGCTCAAATGGTTCAGCACAGATTTACTGAATACAAAAGAGCCTGCAAGGGCCAGTGATGCCCCCAGGGCATAAGCATAGCCATTTGTCTGCTGGCGATTCATTTGCTATTTTCGTCTGGAAAATCCATGCCAAAATAGCGAAAACCAATGACAAATATGAAAACGGGCAGGTCAAAGCTTAAACCTGATGTGGAAACCCTTGAGATGAATAAAGGGTACAGGAAGGTCATGGAGCTTGATTTTAGTGAGATGATCCCCTTTGTACTCTCAAATATCCGAAAGCGCGGGGTAATACCCCTGCTTTACATGTCAATCAATGTGGCCTTCCTGGCCTTCATGGTCATTTTTGCCATTTGGAGTTTCAGGGACAATCAGCTAAGCCTGGGAAGAATAGCTCTTCAAATCTTTACCGGTATAGTTGCAGGGAGCTTCCTGGTTATTCCGCCACATGAACTGCTTCACGGGCTGGCATACCGTGTGCTTGGTGCAAGAAAAATACGTTTCGGGATGGATCTGCAACAGTTTATCTTTTATGTAACTGCCGACCGCTGCCCCATCTCCAGAAATGAGCTGACTCTCCTGGCCCTGACTCCGTTTGTGATCATTAATGCAGTGATTTTAGCAATCACCGTTTCCTGGGCCACAAACCTGACTCTTTTTTTCACTGCCCTGCTGCTTAGTCATAACATCATGTGCATTGGTGATTTTGCAATGATCACATACGCCTTCAGCCTGAAGGGGGAAATTTATACCTTTGATGACCTTAAAAAGAATAAAAGCTATTTCTATGAACGGGAGAGCTAAACCTCAGGATACCATTTTTTCAAGAAGCATTTTTGCTTTCTCCGCTTTTTGCAGGCTCATCGTGAAATCTGAATCAATCTCATATGCCTTCATATAGCTGTCATGCGCTTCCTGGTATTTCTGGATGGTCATAAAAAAATCCCCCTTTGAATCGTAAGGATATGCAATATCCGGAGCCAGCTGGATATACCTGTCAAAGGCCTTTTCTGCATCGTCATAGCGTTCCAGGTCCATATAAGCATAACCAAGCTGGTTATAGGCCAGAGGATAAGCGGGACATTCCCTGGTGGCTCTCTCAATGGAGACAATGGCTGCTTCCGGATCCTTAAAATAATGGAATTGAATAATATACAGTATTTTATGGAGATGAGGATCGGATGGATAGAGCTCAATCAGTTTATTCAGATGTTCCACGACCTTCTCATCCTGTCCATCCTTAAGATATTTCAGAGCAGCTCTGAGTTCCTCCTCCCCGGGATTCTGTGTAATACCGGACTGTAAGGCTTTATCGATTATATCTTTGGAGCCCTCGCTGGAAATAAAGAACATCCAGAAATAGGCCATGAAAAAGTCCGGATCCTCCTTTACCGCATACTCGAAATTCTTGTGTGCAAGGCTTAATTTGAGCTGGTCATACGCCAACATTCCGGTCTCATAAAACTCCAGAGCCAGTTCAGAATCAGTGTGTATGGGCATCACCGAAGCCGGGTTTCCCCCGGTGCACCCCAAAAATATAAGAATGGAAAAACTAATACCGGGGCTAATAAACTTAACCTCATTTTCTCAAAGTTTTCCAATCTTACGTCCACTTCAAAATTAGCACTTTTCTTTACTATTGCCAAATCAGCCCTTATATTCTTCGATGATGTTCTTCACATCATCAGGTGCCACCCTTCCGTAAGTTTTGTTCCCCACCTGCACCACAGGAGCAAGGCCACAGGCACCGACACAGCGCAGACAGCTGAGCGAAAACAGCCCATCGGCATCTGTCTCACCCACCTCAATCTGCAGCTGCTTTTTAAATTCTTTCAACACAGTCTCGGCACCCCGCACATAGCACGCTGTTCCGGTACATATGGATATGGGATACTTCCCCTTTGGAATCATGGTGAAGAATGAATAGAAAGTGACCACTCCGTATACTTTTGCAGCCGGCATCTCCATCTTTTCGGCGATCACTTCCTGAACCTCTGCAGGAAGATAGCCAAAGGCAGACTGGCACTTATGCAACACATTGATCAGTTCTCCATGCTGGTTGCCAAATGAATCACATATGGAATGGATTTTATCAACCTGGTCCTGTCTGAGTTCTATTTTAACGCTTGACATAACTATCTGTATTATTAGCAATTAAACCTGGAATATCTTTTTTCGCTTGTCGAAATAATGCGTATGTAACAATTCATGCGCCTTTTCACTCAGTGGTTCACCAAGGAACTCATCGTAAAGTTTCAGGATATAGGGATTCTTATGAGATTTCCGGATAGTCTTCCCTTCATCTTCCAGGTATATTGCTTTGGTCCTGGCTTTCAGAATCGAACTGTCACCGTGGTGAAGTGGTTGTCCACCGCCACCAATGCATCCGCCTGGACAGGCCATCACCTCAATGGCATGGTATTTCGATTTTCCGGCTCTTACCTCATCCAACAATTTCCTGGCATTTCCCAGTCCGTGAGCAATGCCGATCTTTATATCCAGTCCATCGAAATCGACTGTTGCCGACCGGATCCCCTCCATTCCCCTGAGCTGCTCAAACTCAACGTTTTCAAGAGTCTTCCCGGTTTGAAGCTCATAGGCAGTGCGGGTGGCCGCTTCAATTACACCGCCCGTGGCACCAAAAATGACGGCCGCTCCGGAAGACTCACCCAAAGGAGCATCAAACTCTGATGCCTCCAGCTTATTGAGATCCATGTTGGCCTGTTTGATCAGGTGAGCCAGCTCCCGGGTTGAAATACTGTAATCTACATCCGGATTCCCGTCTACCGAAAATTCGTCACGCTGACACTCATACTTTTTAGCCAGACAAGGCATGATGGATATGACTACCATGTCTTTCCTTTTCACCTTAATCTTATCGGCAAAGTAGGTCTTGGCGATCGCTCCGAACATTTGCTGGGGCGACCTGGCCGTGGAAGGCACATCCTTCAAATCGGGGTAGTTGTATTCAAAAAAGTTCACCCAGCCCGGGCAGCAGGAGGTCAGAATGGGAAGTTTCACACTCTCATCGCCCTCAAGGTGCCTTTTTAAACGCCCCAGGAGTTCAGTTCCTTCCTCCATGATGGTCAGGTCAGCCGCAAAATCAGTATCAAATACATAGTCGAAACCAAGCTGCTTAAGAGCCGTAACCATCTGGCCGGTGACCCTGGTTCCGGGCTCCATACCGAATTCCTCGCCCAAAGCAGCCCTGACTGCCGGAGCCGTTTGCACCACAACGGTTTTACCTGGATCATTTAACGCTCTGATTACATTACCAGTATGGTCCACCTCTGTAAGGGCACCCGTGGGACAAACAGCCACACACTGTCCGCAGTAGGTACAGGGAGAGTGCTCCAGGTTCATCTCAAAGGCCGGAGCCACCACTGCCATAAAACCGCGATTTACAGCATGAAGTGCCCCCACAGTCTGAAAATTATTGCACATAGTCTCGCACCTGCGACACATAATGCATTTGTCCAGGTCCCGTATAATGGAGGGAGAAGTATCCAGCCTGTAGGTCGACATCTCTGCATATTCCTGTCCCGGAATCTCCCTGATTCCAAGTTTAACAGCCATGTCCTGCAGGTCACAGTTACCCGATTTGGCACAGGAAAGGCAATCCTTGGGATGATCCGAAAGGATTAGTTCCATCACGGTCCGCCGGGCGTTGATCACCCTCATACTGTTAGTCCTGACAACCATGCCTTCAGCCACATCCGTAGAACAGGACGGGGCCAGGTTTTTCCTGCCCTCAACCTCCACGGAACATATTCGGCAGCCTCCCGGCTTGTTCTCAATATTCGGATCTTTCAAATCCATATAACACAGGATCGGTATATCGATATCGAGCTGTTTAGCCGCTTTGTAGATAGTTGTACCTGCCGGCACCTCTACCTTGTTTCCATCTATGGTAAGTTTAATTTGACTCATCTCTCTGCTTTATTTTAAAATCACTGCATCGAATTTACATTTCTCCATACAGGCACCACATTTAATACAGGTCTCAGGATTGATCAGGTGAGGTTCTTTGCGCTCTCCTGATATTGCTCCTACCGGACAGGCCCTTGCACAGGCCGTACATCCAATGCAATTCTCCTCCAAGATGAAATACTCAAGAAGGTCCGTACATACTCCTGAAAGACACTTCTTATCCACCACATGCGACAAATATTCGTCATAAAAATTATCCATGGTGGACAGTACCGGATTGGGGGAACTCTGACCCAGACCGCAGAGGGAAGTATCCTTAATGACCTCTCCGAGATTGCGTAACCTGACCAGGTCACTCTCCTCGCCCTTACCTTCACAAATTCTTTCGAGCAATTCCAGAAGTCTCTTGTTCCCGATCCTGCAGGGAGCACATTTACCACAGGACTCCTCAACCGTGAAGTCCAGATAGAATTTGGCAATGGAAACCATACAATCGTCCTCGTCCATAACAATCATACCCCCCGAACCCATCATGGAGCCGTTGGCAACCAGGTTTTCGTAGTCAATAGGAGTATCCAGATGTTTTTCGGTCAGGCACCCGCCGGAGGGTCCGCCGGTCTGTACCGCCTTAAATTTCTTGCCATCTTTAATCCCTCCCCCAATCTCAAATATCACCTCACGAAGGGTGGTTCCCATCGGAACCTCTATAAGGCCCACATTATTGATTTTTCCTGCCAGCGCAAACACCTTGGTTCCCTTGGAAGTCCCGGTACCAATACTACTGAACCAGTCGGGTCCCTTTAAAATAATCACCGGAACATTGGCCAGCGTCTCCACATTATTGACGTTGGTAGGTTTTCCCATATATCCGCTTTCAGCTGGAAAAGGGGGCTTCAAGGAGGGCTCACCCCGTAGGCCTTCCATGGAGTGGATCAGGGCAGTTTCTTCTCCGCAAACAAAGGCTCCTGCTCCATATTTCAGATCAATATCAAAATCAAATCCTGAACCCAGAATGTTCTTACCGAGCAGTCCGTACTCCCTGGCCTGTCCGATGGCTATCTTTAATCGTTCAATGGCCAGCGGATATTCTGCCCGTATATAAATATAACCCATATCCGCACCGATACAGCGACCTACAATGGCCATGGCCTCAAGTACGGAATGGGGATCCCCCTCCAGGATGGACCGGTCCATAAAAGCACCGGGGTCCCCCTCATCAGCATTACAAACCACATATTTCTGATCGGCCTGGCTCTTTCGGGCAAAATCCCATTTCAGTCCGGCCGGAAAACCAGCTCCTCCTCGTCCTCTCAGTCCGGATTCCTTCATTAACTGGATGGTTTCTTCCGGTGTCTGATTGCTGAGTACTTCCCCCAGGGCCAGGTAGCCATCCCTGGCAATATATTCATCAATAAACTCCGGATCAATCACACCACAATTCCTCAGAGCTATCCTCAACTGCTTCTTATAGAAACCCATAGCTTTGGCATCCTCCACATGTACGTTAGTTTCAGGGTCTGTATAAAGCAAACGCTCTACTCTTCGTCCTTTGACCACATGCTCCTCCACAATCTCTTCCGCATCTTCAGGCTTAACCTGGGTATAAAAAGTATTGTCGGGCATCACCTTCACAATGGGACCCTTTTCACAGAAACCGAAGCAACCGGTCATAATGACCTGGACAGTCTCCCCGAGACCCTGCTTCGAAAGCTCCTTTTTTAGCTTTTCGGCGATGATGTCGCTCTCCTGAGACTTACATCCGGTGCCGCCGCAGACAAGCAAGTGCATGCTGTATTTTGACATTTCTGTTCCTCCTTTAGTTTTCAATCAACTGTTTGATAGTTCACCGGGATGATCCCATCCACCAGTTCACCTCCCTTTATATATTTCTCGATGATCTCGTCCGCTTTTTCCAGATTAACCCCGCCAAAAACAACCGGATCGTTTCCGGGCAGCCTTACCTCAATGGTGGGTTCTGCATAACAATAACCCATGCAACCCACCTGGCTTACTATAGCATCTACTCCTCGTTTCTCCAGCGCATTAGTCATAAACTCCATGGTCGCTTTGGCACCCGATGCTATGCCACAGGTAGCCATAGCCACCTTTACTTGTACCAGTTCAGAGGCCAGCTCCCCCCTCTCCCGGGCTTGCATGCCTTTTACTTGTTTGTCGCGGATCTTTTTCAGATCTGCCAGCGATGTAATCTTGCTCATAATCCTTCGGAATTGGTTCTCTTGTTTCTATAAAGTTATATGATAAGTATGTTATATTTAGTGCTGTTCTAATTCAATCCAAGTTCATCAAGGTTATTTCTAATCATTCTTTTTAAGCCGGTACTTAACTCATTTCCGCCAATACATTCCAGTCCCAGTTCCTGCCTGATTTGGGAGGTGGAAATGGCAAAATTTCCATTTCCGGTTTTACATTTCAGCTCCCACTCGATCGCTGGATTTGACACAACCAGTAAGAGCCAGCTTCCCTCCAGATCTCCCAGTGGTTGCCTGTCCGGATGCTTAATCAGGAAAGTAGCCTCAACAGTGGTTCCAATTCCTTTCTCCGAATGGATCTTCAAGCCCCCTCCTGCCATCTCGGCATGCTGACGAAACAGGGGAATGCCCATCCCAACCCGGCGCGTGGTGCGGGAGGTATAAAAGGGGTCTGAAGCACTGCCGGTCTCCTTCTCACTCATCCCCTTCCCATTGTCTTCAATCCGGATACACAAAAAATTCCCTTCTTCTTCCTCTTTAACTGTTATGATTACCCTGCCCGCACCGGCAGCTATGCAATTTTCTGCAATATCCAGGATATGTAGGGCCAATTCCTTCATCTTTTTATAATTCAATCACTTTCCTCCCCTGCTCACCTTTCATAGCCAGGCGAAGCTCATAAAAATCTTGGTTCTTCATCAGATACCTGTTACCTGCCCGGCCTATATCGTCCAGGAAATGGGCATCGGAATTTTTAATCAATGTGCAGGCAGAGAGTTCAGGATACTCCTTCAGAGCTGCATCGTACGAAGTTTTCCTCGATATTTCCACTGCATCCACCTCCAGTGTTTCCGGAAAAAATCCCAGCTGCGTATACAGGCCATTTGTGATTCTATCCACATGCGCGGGAATAAAAATCCCACCCAGTTTATGCACCAGGCCGGCTGCCTCTTCTATGCTCCAATCAAGTCCCTGATAGAGGGAATAAGCGATCTCGTCAATTATCTGCTCCTGCTCATTTACAATCACCTGATGCCCCAGGCGCGCGATTTCATTGGGAATCTTCCCGAGATTTCCCTCCAGCTCCCTTTGAAATATACTCAGCTGTTTTTCAGTATCAAAGAACGTCAGGCAGTGAACCTCTTCCCTGGTATTTATTTCTGCTCCATAAACCACCCAGATCCCCTTTTTTTCTCCCAGCTTTCTGGTAAGACGGGCATGACCTGTGTGATTATGGTCGGTCACTGCAAGGATATCCAGTCCCTTCTCCGCCGCCCTGTTCACAATGTTCCTTGGGCTCATTTCCAGATCCCCGCAGGGGGAAAGAACCGTGTGGATATGCAGGTCGGCGCGATAGGTATTCATTCCTCAAACAACAATTGATATAACTTCCCGCTGATGGTGAATGTGTCTTCCCTGGTCCCCAGGATTAAAACCCCTTCCTTGCCGGCTCTGTCAACCACCGCTTTCTCAGGTTCGATCCCCTTCACCAAAAGGATGGCGCTCAGATCCTTCAGGGAAGCAATGGCCACCACATTCATATGGGCCTGAAGAGTGATCCACACCTCTCCTTCCTTTGCATGCCCCATCACATCACTAAGCAGGTCGGAAACATATCCGCCTTTTACCTCCCTGGAGGATATTCTTCCTGTAAATACTTTCAGGTTCAGCTGTTCAATTACTTGCTCTGTTGTCATTTCATTTACTTTGGCTTCTGTAATTCCGGTCCTTGCCCCAGATCGATGCATTGATCTTATCGGCATCCTCCAGGCTGAGACGCTTGTCACGGATATATAATTCTTGTAAAAACACGCAGTGACTTGTCTCTGCCCGTCCCTGAACGATATCTTCGGCCAGGGCACTGCATGAGGGAGATCCGCAGGCTGCACAATCGATGCCAGGAAGCACTTTGAGCAACTCATCCCTCTTTTTCATCTTTTCCATGGCCACCTCTCTGTCTGGATCGAGGGATAACATGGAACGGGACTGGATTTTATCCAGGAAGAATAAATCAAGATTTACAGCCCCGGAATCAGGCTTCCCGGCCTTCTCTCCCGAAACCTCGCCTGCACGCTTGTTTAAGCGTTCTACGGTTAAAAAACGATTTCCACTGATCAGCACACCACCGGCACAGCTTTCATCGCAGGCCCGCAACTCCAGAAAATCTATATGGCTTTCTTCGGTTTCCTCCAGTCGTTCCAGGAATTCTGTTACATTGCTCATGCCGTCCACGGCAAGGCAACGGCCTGGCTGATGCTCCGATTCACCCCGGGTCAGGCTCCACAGAATTCCTTTGGAACTCAGGCCGGTACTATCCGCTTGAGTTTCTGTCCCGACCTCTTTGTTTATGATTATATGAAGCAATTTATTATACATATACTCCATATTGATCACGCCATCAACAGATGATCGCGCTTCTCCCACCGGACTTTTAATAGATGCTATTTTGGCGGCACAGGGGGTAATATAAAAGATACCAAGTTCTGCGGGATTATAGCCCTGACCTTCCATCTTCTCCCTGTAATAAATCGCAGCCACATCAGAGGGTGGCTTAACCCGGATCAGATGATCGACAAGAGAAGGAAACCTTACCTGGATCAGGCGGACAATGGCCGGGCAGAATGTAGAGATGGCAGGCCTTAAACACCGGGAACCCTTTGTTTCCCTGTCGTAAGCCTGCTGAACCAGGTCCACAACACTGTCAATTTCCACAATATGCGTAAATCCAATGCTTTTCATGGCACCAAAGATCTTTCCGCTATTAATCCGGGATGGAAACTGACCGATAAACACCGAGGGAACCAGCGCCACACGAACCGGATAGGAGAAGAAGAGATCAAAATCGTCCTGCTCAATCAGAATGGCCGATACCGGGCAGGCTTTACAGCAGTTTCCGCAATCCACGCAACGTTCCTCGAAGATGATGGCCTTTCCGTCCCTGACCCGTATGGCCTGGGTTGGGCAGGCGATCATGCAATGGGTGCATCCAATGCAAAGCTCGTCAACCACCTTCAGTGCATGATGAAAACCTTTATCTGAGTAAGTCTGTTTCAATCTCTTAAATAATTGGTAATTCTGACCAGTGTTCCTTCACCCGGAACACTTTCTATGTGTAAATCGTCACTGTTTTTTTTCATATTTGGCAATCCCATTCCGGCTCCAAATCCCATTTCCCTGACTTCTTTTGAGGCTGTGGAATAACCCGCCTTCATCGCTTCCTCGATATTCCCTATTCCGGGGCCACTGTCCCTGACCGAAACCCTGATCTTTTCTGGTTCAATCATCGCTTCAATCGTGCCTTCTCTGGCATGTGCCACAACATTAACTTCCGCTTCATATAGTGCAATCACCACTCGTTTAATTCTCCGGGATGGAACGTCCAGCTGTTTCAATATATGTTTGACATCGCTGGATGCCTTTCCGGCATTAACAAAATCACCTCCTGCAATATAATAGTGTAAGATCATCAGTATACGGGTGCAATTCCAGCCTTATACAAAATTCCGGATATTCTGAAAAGAGAATAGGGAGTCTGTAGTAAGACGATATCCTTTTCAATGGCCAGATCAACCATCTCCCGGCTCACTTCCTTTTGGCGGCCGATAATTATCTCACTGATATCAGACATCTCAGCGGTGCGTATACACTGCAGGTTCGATAGGCCCGTAATCAGAAGGGTTCTGTGGTAATCTCCCGTCAGTACATCACTCATCAGATCTGAGGTGAATGCTTTTTCGACCTCATTGTACAAATCAAGCTCCGGGGTTAAAACCTTAGCCTTCAGTAAGTCTGCAATTTTCCCAATCGGCATTCCCATGAACATTCCAGATTATTGTTATTTCTTTCACACTTATGAATAAAAAAATATAGAACTCTGTGATGCAAAGATACAATAAATCATTTTACGGAAGCTCAAGCTCCTGCCAATAGGTTCAAGTTATAATAATTCTAAATAAATCCGCAGGGAACACAAAATACGTTGTATTCATCCTTTCATTTGGAATTATCGAGAATTCGTGATACTTTTATGATATCATTGTAATATCACTAACAAAACCCCAATGAAAACCCAGGAAAAAACCTACAGAGCTGTTTCAGGATACCTGATGCTCATCGTACTATTGGCCTTCATTCTTGGAGGAATATTCAGTTTTATGAACGGTATCGTATGGCTTGGTATCACATTAAGTCTGGCTTTCTTCCTGACGGCCCTTGGATTTAACGTGATCAATCCGAACGAATCCAGTGTTCTGATCCTGTTTGGAGCCTATCAGGGAACCATCAAAAAAAATGGCCTGTTCTGGGTCAATCCCTTTTTTGTACGTAAAAAGATCTCATTAAGAGCTAGAAATTTTGATAGTGAGACCATCAAAGTGAACGACAAAATTGGAAATCCCATAAAAATAGGTTGTGTCTTAGTCTGGAAAGTTGAAGATACCTATAAAGCAGCTTTTGAAGTCGACGACTACGTGCATTTTGTTTATGTACAGAGTGAAACAGCTTTAAGAAAACTGGCCGGGATATACCCTTATGACAATTTTGAGGATCATGATGCACAAATAACTCTCAGGGGAGGAGGTTCAGAAGTTAATCACGAGCTCGAAGAAGAAATACGGGAGAGGCTACAAATTGCCGGGATACATGTGATAGAAGCCAGAATTAACTTCATAGCCTATTCAGAAGAAATTGCCGGAGCCATGTTAAGAAGACAACAGGCCACTGCTGTTGTTGCAGCACGCTTCAAAATTGTTGAAGGCGCTGTTTCGATGGTTCAAATGGCTCTGGAACAGTTGACTGAAAAAGAGATCGTGGATTTTGATGATGAGAAAAAAGCTGCCATGGTAAGCAACCTGATGGTGGTACTGTGCGGCGATAAAGATCCGAGTCCGGTGGTTAACACAGGGACCCTACACCATTAGAATGAGCAAAAAGAAGGCGTTTGTACTTAGAATAGATCCTGAAAAGATGGAGGCACTGGAGAAATGGGCTGCCGATGAATTCAGAAGCACCAATGGACAACTCGAGTGGATCCTGGACCAGGCCTTGCGGAAAAGCGGACGATGGAAGTCCGGCAAGCCTACTTAAACAGACCTTCATCTCTGATCAGCATCAGAATGGCTGAATGCGGCACGATTACATACTTTTCATTGAAAAATTCAATTTCATACCCGCTCTTTTGCAGGTAGATGGCCTCATCACCTTCCCTGGGTTGCAAGGGTACATATTTCACTTCATCCCCCCTGTCTTTCCATGGTTCATCTGTATCCTGAATGGCAGGAATTGGGTATCCAGGCCCAACCTTTAAGACATATCCACTGTGAATCTTCTCTTTCTCATGAACCCCCGGAGGAAGATATAGCCCCGATTTGGTGCGGTCCTGCTGGTTCTTGGGTTTGATCAGAACCCTGTCCCCAACCACAATAAACTTGCTTAAATCCTTCTCA
The DNA here is from genome assembly GCA_029210725.1 of Bacteroidales bacterium. NCBI lineage: Bacteria > Pseudomonadati > Bacteroidota > Bacteroidia > Bacteroidales > Bacteroidales bacterium. The sequence goes on from JARGFM010000033.1 coordinate 30,677, forward strand.
TCAATTTGCAATGCCATTTCTAGCTCTATTTACTTAAAAGTCCAGGTTCTCCTTGAGCACCTGCATTCCGCTCCGGCTTACGGGAACTTTGCTTCCATCTTTAAGAATCAGGATAAAATTATTCTTTTCGTATGGTTCAATCCGCTCAATACGTGCAATATTGGCGATATAGGAACGATGTACCCTGACAAACTGCTGGGAATCCAGGTGTTTCTCATAATACTTCATGGTTTGTTGCTTCAAATATTTACCCTCATCGGTATAAATCAAGACATAATCGTCCTGCGCTTCCAAAAAATTGATATCAGCAGTGGAAATAACATGGATCTTGCCGGATTTCTTAATCACAACACGGTGCAGTATCTCATCGCTTTGGGAAATATGCTGCCGGATCTTCTCAATACTACTCTCCACCTTTACCCCTGCCTTCCCGGACTCAATTCGTGCTTTAAGCTTTGAGACAGCCTCTCTGAAGCGAACCTTGGAAAAAGGCTTCAGCAGATAGTCCACCGCATTTTTTTCAAAAGCCTGTATCGCATATTGATCGTATGCGGTGGTAAAAATAATTTGAAGCTGATGCTCAATAACCTCCAGCAATTCAAACCCGGTCAGCTTGGGCATCTGAACATCCAGGAAAACGGCATCAGGTTCAATCTCATTGATGGCCTTGAGTCCATCAAATCCATTGTCGTATTCACCCAGGACCTCTATCTCCGGATACTCTGCCAGGCAGGTTTGTAATAAATCCCTTGCAGGCCGCTCATCTTCAATAATAATTGCTTTTATAGTGATCATCTTTATATAAATATACGAGGAAATAAAATAGTAACCGTAAACACACCATCTCGGCCGGACCACTGGACTTTACCCTGATCCTGATAAGCAAGCGCAATACGTTGTCTGACATTTTGAAGCCCAACCCCTGTACCTTTCCTGGAAGGAACCGCAGGATCATAATCATTTCTAATCTCTGCTTTCATCAGGCCTTGATCAAGCGCGCAATAAAAACTAATGCTCACCGGATCGACACTCTCATATACACTGTGACGGATCGCATTTTCGAACAAGGGCTGGAAGATCATGGTCGGAACCGGGAACTTTACACACTCTTCACTGATATTGAATTCATAATGCAGTTTTTCCCCGAACCTGATCTTTTCAATAGCCAGGTAATCTTTCATTCTGCCAAGCTCCTCCTCCAGGGGGACATATTCGTTTTCCCTGTGCTTCAGAGAGTATCTGAGAAAATCCGAAAGCCTGATTATCATCTCTCTGGCCTCGTCAGGGTTGGACATGGTTAAGGATGAGATAGAATTTAAGGAGTTAAAGAGAAAATGCGGATTGATCTGAGATTTCAGCATATTCAGTTCTGCATCCCTGACCATACCTTTCAGCCGCTCTTCCTGCTGAGATCTTTCCTGCAATTTCTGATTATTGGAAACCAGGTAATAAATCAGCACCAGCACCAGATAACTCAGTCCGCCCAGCATGGCCCTCCAGGCTATTGTCTGGTTCAAAAACTCAATATACATTTCCTGTTTGCTGAATAAAGCATTCAGAGTCGCCACTGAAAGCACCACCCAGCTTCCCAACACAACAATTCCTGCCACTAAGTGAGCCACGATGGAATAGAGCGGGGAATGTTTTTGAAATGGGATATACCGAGCTGGATACCACGCCAAAAGGCCCATGAAACCAAACAAAAGATTAGAAATTAACGCATCAGTTATGACCACCGATAGTGGAAAATGAAGCAAGTAATAATAGAGCACAGCCATGGTGGCCGATATCAACAGCCATACCAGCGAGTAGACCAGTAGCGATCTCCTGCTCCCTGTAATCGGATGACTCATTATCAGTAGTAGTTTACTATCTCACCCCCGCCAAAGATATTCACACCGGTGATATTCAGACTCCTGTCCGTATCGGAAACAACTATGGATTTGACCCGTTTATCTGAAAAACCGCCAAATACTGAAGTCACCTCCATTTTGACTTCCCAGCTTTCAGGGACTATCAGCTTGGTCCCTCCGAAGATGAGAACGACCTCCAGATAGTTTTTCCCCGGCGCCAGTTTAGCCCTGGTGAAATCGATTTTCGAACCCCCAAAAATATGGGTGATTTTACCTCCCTGGAATTGCTGGGAGTTGATTATCCGGTCCCCGCCTCCAAAGACAGCAACATCATCCAGCCAATCCTCACTGCTTGCTTTTCTCTTATGCCCGCCGAAGTAAGTGCCTCCGCTACCGTGTCTTCGACTGCTGAAGATTATCACCAGCCCGAGAATGATCAGCATGGAAGGCCAGAAGAGTGAACGCCAGTAATCGGGAACATGTATCACACGAGGAAAGAGGAAAAATGATCCAATTACTATTAATATGATCCCTGTACCTTTATTCTCCTTATTAGAAAGAAATATCAGTCCCAGGAAGATTAATAAGGCCTGCCAGGTAAACAGAAAATCCCTGAGTCTCCAGGGGATAATATCTGCCAGGTCTGCAATAAGAAAGAGGCCCAGGAACATCAAGACTATTCCCAACAGCAAATGCGCTCTTCCGGATCTCCTGAATTGTCCCGGAGATCTGTTTTCGGGTGAGTTCCCTACACCCTGTTTCCGTTTGTTCCAATCTGAATAGTTTTCCATATCGTATAGCTTATCGCTCCAAATGTAATATGGATCGATCTGTTCCGGCAATAAAAATCGGCAAATGGACAGATTTTACCGGCAAATGGAGAGCTTCTAATAAATTAGTTTTAAAACCTGTTCAGCCATTTGTAACGCCTGGCGTTATCCCCAAATTTGGCTATGAAAGTGAATTCATGGGTACCGTAACTGTGCTTCATCGTACTGTTCAGGCCAATATCAAAGGCATATCCAAACACAAACTTATCCACGCTTACACCGGCCAGTACAATGATGGCCTGTCCGGTCCGAAAAGTCGCACCGGCCCAAAATGTCTGCTGAAAATAGAACTTCCCACTCAAATCGGCCTGGAATTTCCCGTTTTCAGCATATTTAACCAGGGTGGAAGGAGAAAAAATAAGATCCCTGTTCAATTCAAAATCATAACCCCCAATAAGATAGTAATTGCGTTCCATCACATAGCGGTCATATCCCGAATCCCCTATCTTCAGAATTGATTCGAACAGCTGATCCACCGAAAAACCACCCCAATAGTTCCTGGCCGTATAATAAACCCCGAAATCTGCATCCGGAATTAATACTGATTTATTAGCACCCAGCCACAATTCGTCGCCAGGATCTGCCAGCTGAATCAGATCATCATTTAGTCTGAACTGATAGGCAACCATGGAGAGCCCGAAGGAAAGCTGGGAATGACGGAAATTGATATGGTAGGCATAGGTACCCTTAAACCCGGTACGCTCCACAGCTCCGTTTCGATCAGAAAACATATATGCACCAAGGCCAACTTTTCCGCCTCTGCTGTTACTGCTTGTCCTTCTCCGTACCGAAGAGCTTCGTGATATATAGCTCTTTCTCAGAATCCGGGTTTGAAAACTCAGTGCATAAGTGCCAGGAGCATGGTCCATTCCAATCCACTGCTCCCGGGCTGTCAGGTTTACTGCTGTATATCCTTCAGAGCCTGCAACTGAAGGGTTCAACAGAAATCCATTAAGCATATACTGACTGTACAGAGGAACCTGCTGTGCGTTTGCCTGAATCAGAAATCCTGTCAACAAGATGACGATATAAAAGATCCTTTTCAAACTTTCTGCTACTCTATCTGATTACGGTAATAATACCAGTTATATAGTCCTTTTCAGCTTCAGTATTCAACTCGATCACAAAATGATAGGAATCCATAGGTACTTCACTCCCCCTCATAGTCCGTCCATCCCAGGGTGTAGAGTATCCAGGTTCTGACCTCCAGACCAGCGTTCCCCAGCGATCGAAAATTTCAACGACCGCCTGGGAGAACGTAGCCAATTTATCGATCTTCCAGAAATCGTTCAGCCCGTTTCCGTCTCCCGGAGTGATAGCAGTTGGAATATCTCTGAAATAAAAGTTCATGGAACAGTTCCTGACCAGGATTGTATCACCTCCTAAACAGCCGAACTCATTCTCCACTTCAACCCAGTATTCATTATTATCACCCATAAAGACAGTGATCTCCTGGCTGATATCACCAGTCGACCATTGGTAATATATCCCGTCTGTCCCCGCATCAAGCACAAGGCCCCGATCCCCACAAACAACTGTATCTGGTCCCAGGTCCACCACCGGCAATTCATGTTCAGTCACAAATGTACTATCTCTGGCCTTGCAGCCAAATGCATCAGTAACGTCCACAATCACCCAACCCTCCTGTTCTGTTGTAAAATCTGATCCAGTGCTGCCATCGTGCCACAGATAGCTGACAAAATCCCCTTCCGGATCGATGGTGACAGATTCTCCAACGCACAGACCCGCATCTTCGCCAAGATCAAGATCCGGTGCGTCCACAACTACCTGGAGGAGTAAAGGATCTGATACACATCCGTGGACAGAGATTTCAGTCAGTTCCAGAGTTCCGGTAAGTTTCTCATCACCCCAATCCACATAGACAGTATCATTATCCTGACTTACAATAGTTCCGTTTGTAATACTCCAGTTAAATAAGGAACCGGCCAATCCACCAGCCACATAGCGATATTGCAAACCATTGACACATACATGCTCTGTTTTCTCAACGAAGACTGGTTCAGGTAAGGGCCATACTGAAACTTCTACAGAAACCGCTGCTGAAGTATCGCAGTCAGCTTCATATCTCATATAATATGTGGTAGTACTCATTGGAACTGCAATGGATAGATTGTTTCCACTTCCTACACTGCTGGTAAACCCAGCATCCTCATACCAAACAGCTGAACCATTACTTCCCGGATCTCCACCGATATAACTCAGGCTTATCAGACCATCACCGGGACAAACCGGAGTACGGTCGACAAAGGCTGCAACCGGATCAACAGTCAGCGCTTTTACGGTCACCGTCGTGGATAATGCAGGCGATATATCACAGGTACCTTCGAATCTCACGAAATAAGTAGTTGCGACAACAGGTGCAGGGACAGTCAGCACATTACCCGTTCCAATAACATTGGTCAGCGCAGCAGCATCATACCATACTGCAGTTCCTCCTTCCACCATCACACCTCCTTCATAATACAAGATAATGTCCCCATCTCCCGGACAAACTTCATCCACGCTGCTGAAGGCACTATCGGGAGGAACAATTGTGGTCAGAACCGTCACATCGAAAGCACATGAATCTGCATTGTTGTATGGATCTGTAATTTTATACCAGACAGTGGTCACACCCTTATTAAATGCTGTGCCACTTGCATCAGCCACACCCAAACCTGTGGTTGCTCCTTCCATTCTGTAGGTAACCAGAGCATTGCTGCAGTTATCTGAAGCAAACACAGGAGCAATTCCACTTACAACAACACTGCAACTTCCTGCGGCTGCATTCACTGTTTCATCTCCCGGACAGGTAATTACCGGAGGAATATTATCTTCTACTGTAACCGTTGCAGCACAGCTGTAAATAGTACCACAAAGATCCTGTACAAAGAGATTCACCACATTCGGACCAACATCTTCACAATCAAAGCTGGAAACATCGAGCCACATGTCATCGATCCCACAATTGTCGCTGCTGCCGTTGTCAATGTCCGCAACTGTGATCGAAGCATGACCGGTTGCATCCAACTGAACTGTGATGTTCTGGCAAGCAACTGTTGGCTCTGTAATATCATTGACCGTAATCGTCTGGGTCACATAGATAGAATTGCCACAGTCATCAGTTACACTGTAGGTACGTGTGATCGTCTCGGGACAAGAGTTGCCATCGCTGACATCCCCTTCCCAAAGCACAATCGGAGCGCCACAGTTATCTGCTACATCGGTAACAACACCCGGATTGGCAGGAGGTATATCCCCGGTACATTCCACACTGACCGCTGCCGGGTTGCTGGCTGTGGGAGGCGTGATATCATTGACGGTGATCAGCTGAGAAACACTCGCTGCATTACCACACAAATCTGTATAAGTCCAGGTACGAGTGATTGTCAGAGGACAACCTCCACCATCACTCACATCAGTACCAGAAACCGTTCCGGATCCATCGCAATTGTCGGTCCATGCAAGATCAATCATAGCAGGAACATCGGCCATACATTCTACGGTAACATCCACAGGGGCAGTTGCCACAACCGGATCCGTAATATCATGGACCGTGATCGTCTGCGTCACATTGATCGAGTTCCCACAATCATCGGTCACACTATAGGTCCGCGTGATAAGCTCCGGACAGCTGTTACCATCACTCACATCACTCACAAA
>JARGFM010000034.1 GCA_029210725.1 Bacteroidales bacterium
TGTTTTTCGATGCCCCTGAAAGCCTAGTGTTTTCAGGGGTTTTATCAACATTTTGTTAATCTGTCAAAGTAGAATTATATTTGATAAATAAATTGTCCAGGCACATTAGACAGGCACATTAGACCATCATAATTTGTCCTATTTTTAGCTCACTCAAATTAACAGGCCATTAGCTCTAAATCAGCCATACTGCTTTTCTGTGCACTGATGTTCCCGGTCTCTCCCCTGCTTTCCCAGGACCCGGGTCGCCTGTTGATTGATAAAATGGAGATCCCCATGGAGTTTGACGGCAAGCCCGATGAAGCTGCCTGGGAGCACCTGAAGCCCTTTCCCATGACCTCCTTTATGCCGGTGTTCGGAAATCTGCCCGCGGAGAAGTCCGTGATCAGGATGGGCTATGATGACCAGTATGTTTATGTGGGAGGACTGCTCTATGTCTCCCATCCTTCCTTTGTACAGGCACTGGGCAAGAAAAGGGACATGGAAACCATGTCTTCGGATTTTTTCATGCTGAGCCTCGATACTTACAACGACAAGGAGAATTCTCTTCTTTTTGCCACCAATCCCCTGGGGCTCCGCTGGGATGCCGCAGTAAGCAATGACGGAACCATCGAGATGAGAGAGATACCCCTGAATATGGACTGGAACACCTTCTGGGAGGTGAAGGCCAGCTATGATGACCAGGGCTGGTATTTTGAAATGCAAATACCCATTTCCAGTCTGCGCTTCCAGGATAGCAATGGCCGGACCGTAATGGGGATCAGCGCATTCCGATGGATCCCTGCCAAAGACGAAGGAGATATTTTTCCGGCTATTTCAAACGAATGGGGCCCAAGCAGCCACTTAAAGCCATCCCTCTATCAGGAGGCTGTTTTTGAAGAGCTTAGCCCGAAAAAACCCTTGTATATCACCCCCTATCTGCTAAGCGGATATAATCAGGAGAATAGCTTAAACGAAGCGGAAACGGCCTATGATTATGGGAAGGCATTCAAATTTGAACCCGGCCTGGATATTAAATTTGGAATCAATCCCAACACCGTGCTCGATCTGACGGTCAATACCGACTTTGCCCAGGTGGAAGCAGATGACCAGCAGTTTAACACGACCCGCTTCAGTCTGTTCTTCCCGGAGAAGAGAAAGTTTTTCCTGGAACGGAGCAGTATATTTGACTTCTCCCTGGGGGGACAGAACAAGCTCTTTTACAGTCGCCGGATAGGAATGAATGAAGGAGAACCGGTCAGGATCTGGGGGGGAGCACGCCTGAATAGCAGAATCAACAACTGGGACTTGGGCCTCCTGAATCTACAGACTGCATCATTGGATGAACTGCCCTCAGAAAATATTGGAGTGTTCCGTGTAAAAAAGAGGGTCCTCAACGCTTATTCCTACCTGGGAGGCATGCTTACCTCCAGGATCGGGGTGGATGGAAGCTATAATGTGGCTTATGGAATAGACGGGGTAATCAGAGTGTTTGGAGATGACTACCTGACCATCCGTCTGGCACAAACGCTCAGCGACAGCCTGGATAATAATCCCCTCTCCCTCGACCCTTCAGCCTTCACCGTGATGTGGGAACGACGAAAGCAGGAGGGCCTTTCCTATTCGGCCGGCCTCACCTATTCAGGAACAAATTATAATCCGGGTACAGGCTTCAAAATGATCGACGACTTCCTGGCCAGCGGTCAAAAACTGCAATATACCTGGATTTCTCCGGAAGAATCGTGGTTACAGTCCCACTACTTCATGCTGTTCAACTATGTCTTTTACCGGATTCCGGAATACTCCCTGATGATACAGAACCTCAGCCCCAGCTGGAACTTCAGCTCAAAAAACAGCTGGATGGGTTCGGTGGGACTGGCCTACAGAACCGATCAGCTGGAGGAGGAATTTGAGCTTGCCGACCCCGTAATTGTCCCTGCGGGAAGATATGATTATCTGAGTGGTGAACTGATGTTGCAGACTCCCGGTTCCAGCTCCCTCTATGCCATATTTATGTTTGAGGGTGGTGGCTATTTTGACGGCTACAAGCTTTCGCCAGGCATTGAGCCCAAATGGAACCTGGGAGCATCCGTGGAGCTGGGCGGCATCTATAAGCTGGACCTGATCCGTTTTCCCGGCCGGAACCAGTCCCTGAATAATCATATCGCCGGGTTAAGGGCCCTCTATATGGTCTCCACCAGGCTCTCGTTTTCAGCCTTTTTGCAGTACAACAGTTCCATCCACAAACTAATCTCCAACCTGCGCTTCCGTTACAATCCCAAAGAGGGAACAGATCTTTATATTGTATTTAATGAGGGCCGGAACACCTGGCTCGAGCGTGAAGTTCCCACCCTGCCTGTGTATGATGCCAGAAATATCACCCTCAAATTTACCTACACCTTCGAGCTACAGCGGTAACAGTTCCTGCCTCGCCACCAGGGTATCCCGGATCACATCGGCGGCCGTAAAAAAACCAATGGCCCCTCCTTCCATATTGGTCCGGGCATTTCCGGGCAACACATCAAACATCCCTCCCCGCCAGTCAGTTTCAGAGAGTATCCCGCGAAGGAACTCTCCATACCAGGCACTCACCGACTCCTTTTCCCGGTAAACGACGGTCCCCGGTGGAAATCTTACAATCTCCTGAAGTGGTTTAAAGAGCTTGTTTACATCTATTCCGTTCAGGGTATAATGATAAATCACGGCATGGTTTTCCCAATCGGGCAGGGTGTCATATCCGGGCAGATGGCTCCAGTCCATCTCCAGTCTTACGATGGCCGGTTCATCGCTGTCGCTGATATATGCCTCCAGCAGCGGGGGGGCCGACTGTACCTGGCGCACATTCATGTACTGAAAAGGCGTTACGGCACGCATATTGGTAACGGCCGTGATGCGCCTGTTATCCAGCAGGATCCGCAGCTGGTAGTATTGATTCAGCACCGCGGCAAACAGAGAGTCGGTCCGGTAAATCCCCGGCCGCTCCGGGTCCTCGGTCAGGGAAAATAACTCGCTGCCATCAAAGATCTCAAGCTGTGCTCCCGTAACCCCTTCGGGGCTTCCATTCATCACGTAGAGGGGCCTGGTAAGCCTCACCTCGTGCTGTTTAAATTCGCTGGTTATTTTTCCCTCCACGACAATCAGGTCCCCCTCCTGGTATTTCAGATCCCATTCCACCTCTTTGGTACAGGAGACCAAAAAGAGGTTTACAGTCAAAACGAACCCTGGGATCAGGCGGAGTGCAGCTTTTTTATATGTTCGGCGCAGTCTCATCTTTTAGAACTTGAAGTGGTAACTTAAAGAAGGGACGAACCCATAAAGGTAATACTGGGTGGAAAAGAGTTCCGGATTGCTGTAATAATCGACCGGGACCACAAAATTTCCATCCTCATCCATCATCTTGTTAAAATGCAGTGCAACCGGATTTATGCGGTTGTAGAAATTGTAAATCGAAAAGATCAGTTCATGCTGATACTTCCGTTCAGGTTTGCTCAGATGCCAGTTGAGAGCCAGATCCAGGCGGTGATAGTCGGGAAGCCGGTCATTGTTCCGCTCTGCATAGATGGGTACCTGGTGCTTATCGTAGTAGTAGAACCCGCTTGGAGTTGAAAAAGGGACCCCCGTCATATAAATAAAATTTGCCGTCAGGGTAAGCCTGGTATGAAGGGCCCAGGAGAGATAGATCGAAAAGTCGTGTGGACGGTCGGAATAAGAGGGATAGGGTTCTCCTCTGTTGATCTCATCCACCTGCGAAACGGCCCTGGAAAGGGTATAGGAGATCCATCCGGTCAGTCTGCCCTGCTCCTTGTTCACAATGGTCTCCAGGCCAAAAGCCTTGCCTTTTCCAAACCGGAGTTCCTCCTCTACCAGGGGATTCATCAGCATATGGGCATGATCGCGATAGTCGATCAGATTGATCATCCGCTTATAATACCCTTCCATCTCCAGGCTAAGGCCCGGAACTCCAAACCTTCGGGTATACCCCAGGGTAAACTGATGAGCATACTGGGGCGGGACATTGGGCCCCGAAGGAAGCCAGACTTCCAGAGAGGTAAAGGGACTGATGGAATTGCTTATCAGGTACTGGAACTGGCTGGTCCGGCTGTAGCTCAGCTTAAATACATTCTTTTCACCAGGCCGGTAAACCAGACTGATCCTGGGATCCACGGAGTACGACTGGTGATATACCTCCCCGGAGGGGTAAGCGGTCACCGCCAGGCTGTCCCGTTCAATCCCCCCCTCTGAGACCGGGATCCTCAAGTACTCCGTGGCGGGCCCCATATTGTGCCAGGCTGTTGTTCTTAAACCGGCACGGATGGAAAGCTTGTTTTGAATGATATACTGGTTGGAAACATACAGGGCGTACTCCCGGTTGTATTTGACTGAAAGGTCGTAACCCGGATCCCACTCCACACCCCCCCGGTACAGGTTGCCGGGATCGTGAAAATGACCCGCGGCCAGGACTCCGAAACGCAGGGTGTAAACAGGGCTCACATAGTGAGTGAAATCGTATTTGAGGGTAAGGTTGTCGATCCGGGAGTTCCAGTAGTCGTTTGCCTCCTTATTTGTAAAAAGCCGGTAATGATACGTGGATCCCAGAAGGGTCAGATTGGAGAAAAGCCTGTCCGAATAAAGATGGTTCCAACGTAGAGTGGTGGTGCTGTTGGTCCAGTTAATTCCGCTCGAAAAACCGGGACGGTTCAGCACATCAAAATTGTCCTCACCCCGGTAGCTAGAAAAGAAGAAGCGGTTATCTGAATTGATCCTGTAGTTCAGTTTCAAATGCAGGTCCGAGAAATGGAGATCCTTAATGTTCTGGTTCCAGTTCTGAACAGGTCTGATGATATAGGAACGCCTGCCCGAGGCGAAGAAGGAGATATGCTCCTTCCAGACGGGACCTTCCAGGGACAGCCTGGAGGAAAGAAGTCCAACACTGGCATCCATTCCGAAATGGTTCATATTTCCATCTTTGGTGCGGATATCGATCAGGGATGAGAGTCTTCCCCCGTAGTTGGCCGGGAAATCACCCTTGTATACCTTCACATCCTTGATGGCATCGGGCACGACCGTGCTGAAATAGCCCAGCAGGTGAGTGGGATTGTATACCGGGGCATCATCAATGGTGATCAAGTTCTGATCGCGACCCCCTCCCCTGACAAAAAAAATGGTGGATCCATCCCCGAAAAATTTGATTCCCGGAATGGCTGCCAGTGATTTGATCACATCCTTCTCCCCGAAAAGAGCCGGCATCTTCCTGACCGCTTCCGGATGGATCCGCTCCTCGGAGCTCCTGGCAGTCCGGATAATATTGTCGGTTTCTCCGGAATAAACAATCACTTCCCGGATCTGCGAAAGCTCCCTCTCCATCAAAAAATGCAGGGTCTGGTTCTCTCCCTTCCTCAGAGTCAGGGCCGTGTTCCTGTAACCCACATAAGTGCAGTGCAGTTCTTTTATCTCTCTTTGCAGGGTCAGGGAATAGAACCCATAATTGTTTGTAATGGTTCCTTCCACCCCTCCCGGAATGGTAATGGTGGCGCCTATAAGTACCTCTCCGGTCCTGGAATCCTTTACATATCCGCTTACGGTAAATCTAAGCGGCACAACACCGGTGCTATCCCTGTCCGGTGAGGCCTCCGCATTTAATCTCCTGCGCCAGGCGCGTTTCAGCACTATTTGCTGTTCCACTACTTCAAAGCTTATCCGGCGTTCCGAAAAGAGGGTGTCCAGGACCACCTCCAGGGGACTTTTATTAAGATGGATGCTGACGATCTCCTCCTCATCGATGAGCCTTGAATTATAAGAAAAACTGAGTCCTGTCTGCTCCTCGATCCCATCCAGGACCTTCCTCATGGGCTTCTCATACAAATCCAGGGTGATGCTCCGCAGAATCTCCTGTCCGAAAATAAAGGGAGACAGCACCAGCATATATATTGGCAGGAATATTTTCAATCCAGATCCTGACATTCCCTTGTCTCTATTCAACGCATCCTTCCCCGGCCAGCCTGATCTCATTTCCTTCGCGGGAGACCTGCAGGTCCAGGGTAAGCTCCAAAACCTTTAATATGGCCTCCAGAGTCTGATTCCTGAACGTAACCGTAATAGGACAGGAGGCCAGTTCCCTGTTCACAATGACCACTTCTACCCCGTATACCCTGCTCACCAGGCCGGCCACCTCCTGAAGAGTGGATTCCTCGAAGAACAGTTCCCTGGTCTTCCAGGAGATGGTATTGGGATCGGAGTCGGGAATCAGCATTAGTTCCCTCGCCGCCTTGTGATAGGTGCCGCCCGAACCAGCCTTCATAACAATCAGGTCCCCGGCATCCTGTTTTGCACTCAGGCCCACCAATCCGCTCTCTACCGTAATTTCCACCACCGGATTCTTTTTATAGGCATTCACATTGAAACTGGTACCCAGCACCTTTACCAGAGCCGCGCCCGCATCCACGATAAAGGGCCTGGCTGTATCCGGGCTCACGTCGAACCAGGCCTCCCCGGAGAGAAAGATTTTTCGCTCCCCTTCCTCAAAGGTTTTGCTGTACCTCAGCCTGGAATGCCTGTTCAGGATCACCCTGGTTCCATCGTCCAGGCCTAGCTCCACAGGTTCGTTTTCGGCCACTACCTTTTCCAAACCTGAATTCCGGCCCACATAGATCCAGGAAAAGGTGAGCAGCAATCCAAAGAGAAGCAAGGCTGCAATCCGGCGACTATAGTCGATCAAAAGGCGAACTTTAACTTTCCCAAATGCCGGGAGTTTTTCCTTCATCATCAGCCATTCCCGGTCCAGATCATAAGGGTCCCCGCCCGGAGCAGCACCGGCCGAATCCCAGATCTTCTGGTATTCGTCCAGCAACTCCCGTTTCGCAGGATCCCGGTCAAGCTCCTCGTGGAAGGCAGCGATTTCCGCCGGTCCGAGTTCACCGGAAAGATACCTGCTTACCAGGTGATCAAAGTCATTATATGTTTCCTCTTCTGACATGTTCATCTATAACACACGCATAAGCGCTCTTACCCCTATGGTTTGATCCAGTTTTTCAATTTAAGCAAAACAGCATCAGCCATAGCAGAATGCTCAGGTATTTTCCAAGTTGTTCCCTTAAAATTTTCAGGGCCTTGGTCATCTGGTTCTCAACCGTTTTTACGGATATATCCAGTTTACCGGCTATCTCGCCATATTTAAGCCCTTCAAAGCGGTTCAATTCAAATATCTCCCTGCACCGCTCCGGTAAAGCTTCAATGGCAGTCCTGATCTTCTCTTCCAGCTCCATGGCCTCGATTTGTGCACTCACATCCAAATCCCCGGCTCTGTCAGGCACCTCCTCCCCGGAGAACTTTCTCCGGTCTCTGATCACATTCAGACTACGGTTATTGACCGAAGTAAAGAGATAGGATTTCAGAGATGTGGCAAGATCCAGCCTGTTTCGCTTCTCCCAGAGATTGATGAACACCTGGTGCACCACCTCTCTGGCATCATCCTCATCACCAAGAATGCGCATGGAAAATGACATCAGTGGTGTGAAGTAGGTCCGAAAGAGCTCCTCAAATGCCCTTTGATCCATCCGCTCGCTTATTACCACTCTTTTTTCAATGGTCATTTGCACACAAGATAGATAAATCCAGAGTTCGATTAAAGCAAATTATTCAACAGGGGCTGTGAAAACAATCAGCACCCGGCTTACCCTGAATGTGCATGAAACAGGCAATCCGTCTACTCCACTCTGAAATGAACCCGCTTTACCAGATATTTTCCTGTGGGATCTGTTCCCCGGATCAAAATCTCATAGTCCCCTATCTGATCGGAAGTCCGAAAGGATATCTTCTGACTGATATCCGGTTCCAGATGCAGCGCAGGTTCCCAATAGAGTATGTTGCGTATATCCGGAAGACGCGGATCGAGCACCCCGTTCCGGGTAGAGTCGGCTACCGGAAGATTCAACATCCGGTAATTGACCAGCAATCCCGATGAGGGAAGATCGATATATCCCAAATCATTGTTTTTCGATATAAGACTGATGATTCCTCCAAAAGTAACGTTTCCCCGGATGTAGGGAGCATTGACAATTTCCAGCCGGTCTATAAGTCTCGGTGAGACCGCCAGAACAGCCTCCACATCGAAGATGGCCACTCCGTCAACAAGAAGCAGCGGCAGATAGATGGCCAGATCGGGATGATTGCCAAGAAGAACCAGTCGCCTTCCACCCCGGTTTCTTCTCAGGGATACCTGTGGAACCACCTCCACAAAATACTCCGCCAAGTTGGGAAGCTTTATGAAATTGTCAATATGGATGATGGAACTGGGATTCCCGTAAAACAACAACTCTTCCGCTTCCGGTTCAGGCGGAGCCTGCAGGATCCGGGGATAATATTGTTGTGCAATTTGTGCATTGACCGACATTTCGTTTATAAGACTGGCCAGGGAATCGCTTTTCTGCATGGCATAAGAGGGAAGCTGGAGTACATCGGGACTGAAATCGCGGTCTATCAGCAGTTCAATCTCCTCATAATCTGATTGGTAAGCGGATACAAACAGCTCCCTCTCTCCCACGTAAGCCGGAAATGAGAAATAAAATCTGCCCGCCGAATCGGAATAGTTACAGTAAAAATCCCTTTCATCGCCCAGTACAGACACAAAGATGGTGGCATAGGGAACAGGGCTCCTGTCAGAAGCACTGACCGCCTGTCCCGTAAGAGAAAGCCCCTGTATCTCAGGAAGTATTTCAGAGGAACCCCCCAGGTTCACAGGGCATCCGGGTCTGTAGTAAGCGGGATTTCCGTGAATCCCCGCCCTGGCCACGCTGACGGTCAGATCGGCCGGCGCATCCGGAAAAATCCACTTCAAATCTGCCACTACTTCAGTCCTGGTCCCGTAGATTTCACGGTCCAGCCGGCATTCCAGCATATCGGCCGAATGTGTTTCTAACTGCTTCAGCAGTTTTGCCACTGGTTCTGGCTCCCAACCCAGAGTATCCACCGGAAGGGCCTCCTCATTGAAAGGATCATAAATCCGGAGTGAAGTATATGCGAATCCTTCCGGCCCGCAATTCCTCATCCAGCGTGTATAGGCTTTCAGATAGTAAGTGCCGGAAGAGATCCCTTCCGGGATGGCCAGAGATCCGCTGGCCCCGGAGCTGTCAATCATCACTTTAGCCTGGGCCAGGGGACTTCCATCGGGCAGGATCAGTTCCACGTACAGAACACGGCTCCACTGCTCCGGGATTCCTGCAACAGGTGCTCTGTAGTAGGCTCTGTACTGAAGGTCTTCCCCGCTGATATAATGCCCCCTGTCGGTCAGCACTACCAATCCCTCGTGCTGAATCTGAGCCCCGGCCCTGAATCCAAGTCCAAGCAAAAAAACTGTAATTATGGTTCTGTATTTCATGTTTCACAAGTAATGTATTGTCATGGACATTTCATTCTGTTGACCAAAAAACCGGTGGCCGCAGTACCCGGTCACAGCTAAAGATATGGCCCCGCCCGCTAGTGACTCTCATAGTTTCCCAGTTTGACATTCCAGGAGATGGTAAACACGGGAACCCCGATCACCGAAAAGGAATAACCTTTAATAAAATATTCCTGCGGTACGAAATAAATGCTCTGGGGATTATTCCTGCCCAGCAGATTATATACGTTCAGGCTCCAGGAAGAGTGCATAAACTTGTCTGCTTTCAGGTTACCCTCGATATTCAGGGACAGATCGATCCTGAAATAGTCGGGTATCCTGAACTGGTTACGCGCGAAGTAATCGATGTAAGCCACATTGTTGATATAGTAAAGGGAGGTAGGATAAGTCACCGGACGACCCGACATATACACCATGTTTGAACTCACTGAGAATCTGCGGTTAATACTATAATTGGCCACCACATTGAGAACATGGGGCCTGTCGAAATTGGAGGGATAGGGATCTCCGTTGTTGATAGATTCAAAATCATTATCCCCCTGAACAAGCATCTCTGAACGGGAAAGGGTATAACTGATCCAGCCATCGAGCCTGCCGGAGGTCTTCTGCAACATTAGTTCCATACCATAAGCATCCTGCTGTCCCTGAAGCACCACCGTCTCGGTAAGGGGAGAGGTAATGAAATCAGCACCATCCTTATACTCAACAATATCCGTGGAATACTTATAATAGAGCTCTACCGACGAGGAGAGTCCCAGCCCGGGAAAGATATGATATACCCCTCCTGTAAGCTGGTAACTGGACTGAGGATCGATATAGTAATCCGACAGCTTCCACTGATCGGTTGGAGAGATGGTCACCGTATTACTGAGCATAAAGAGATACTGTCGCATCTGGTTAAAGGAAAGCTTGAAAGAAGTGTTGGGGCCCCCCTTCATATTTACTGCTGTTCTGAACTCCGGACCCGAATGGAATCTAAGGGACTCAAAATCGCCAAAGGCCAGGGAATCGATAACCGTATTCTCTGATTTTGCTTTGCCCTCCTCGTATAAGAGCACTGTCTGCGGTCCCAACATAGAGTAAAGGCTGTAGCGCGCACCGGCGTAAAGGGTCAGCCAGTCTGTAATCTCAAAGTTGTCACTCACGAAAATGCCTCCCTCCAGGGCCTGTTCAAATCCAAGACCGACGCTGTTCCGGATCGATGCTGCCCCATAGGGTTCCACGGTGCCCCGGTCCAGCCTGTAATAAATCAGGCTTCCTCCAAACTCAATCCGGTGTTTCAGGGAAGGTACCCACTGGAATTCAGTTAAAAGCTCGTTGTGGTTCAGCATATATTCATGCGAATAGGCCCTGGATATTTCGCTCTGGTCGGTATTTGCAAACTTGTAAACGGAGCTGGTTCCGGTCACCTTGGAGGAAAGCGCGGGCGAAATACTCTTCTCCCAGCTCACGGATCCTCCCCGGTTTGCATATTCATAATCGCTGAGTGTGCTGTAGCGAAACCAATCGAAGCTCTGGTAGTAGAAAGCATTGAGCACATTCTTCTCATTGAGCTGGAAATTTACCGATCCGGCAAAATCATAAAAGAAGGCATCACTGTCACGGATCAGGGGGTCTTCCATCCGGTTCAGGATCCAGTCTGAATAGGAGGAGCGTCCACTGATCAGGAATGAGGAGTGGTCCTTGCGAATGGGACCTTCTACCGTAACATTAGCCGAAACCGGACTGATCCCGGCATATGCCGTAAATGATTTATTATTTCCTTTACGGGTCAGAATGTTAAAGACCGAAGAAAGCCTTCCCCCGTAGTTCACCGGCACATTGCCCTTGTATATGGAAAAGTCCCTGATCATATCCGAATTAAAAGCAGAAAAGAAGCCAAAGAGATGTGAGGTGTTGTATACCGGCATCCGGTTGATGTAGAAGATGTTCTGGTCCACATTACCACCCCTGACATTCACCCCTACCGAAGCTTCACCTGCACTGGTGATCCCGGGAAGCAATTTGGATATCTTAATCACATCCCTTTCACCCATAAACACCGGGACCTGTTTCAGTGAATTCATGCTGAAACGCTCCACCCCGATATCCGTCGTATTGATTTCACGGTACTGCTCACCCAAAATCTGCACCTCATCCAGGGCAATTACGGCAGGCTGCATCTCTATCCGGAAATCTCCATCCGAATAAACTTCCATGGTGACATTCACACTCTCCATACCGATAAACCTGAAACGCATGGCATGGCTGCCAGGCTTCAGTGCCATGGTTACATTTCCATTCTGATCCGATACCGCACCCTTACCCGATCCCAGGTCCACCATCGTGGCACCCATGACGGGTTCTCCGTTGGCCAGGTTCAACAGCTTCCCCTTTACACGGGCCACGCCTCTGGCCAGTGAGGCTCCCCGCTCTCCCACCTCGATGGTCCGGACCATCTTTTCCGGTTGGGTCCCGGTAAGGTAGAGATCATCCTTGACCCCCAGGAAAGAGTCATTTTGCCCGCTCGTCCGATAGGAACCGGAAGAGGATGAAACAAGCGGAAGATGCATGCTCAGACGCCTTTCGGGTAAAATAACATATCGTCCGGCACCGATCCGGCTATAGTGAAGGCCGGTCCCTTTCAACACCTCGTAAAAGGCATCATCCACCTCCACCGAGTCGGCCTGGCAGGAGAAGGTCCGGCCCGAAAACCACTCTGAGTTGTAGAAGATGCGAATCCTGGTCTGGCTCTCCAGCTGCTCCACAAAACGGTCAAATCCCTCACCGGAAAGCCGGATGTTCACAGGCCCCTCACCCACCTGGGCCCTGAGAGCCACTGGAACAAAAAGAAAGGAGATCAACAGGAACCTAAGATGCTTCATGGGAAAGAGAATTACAATATTCAACTAAATGGCGGATTTGAGGATCGGTGGCTCTGTTCACCTTCACCTTCGATTGCTTCATGAACTGTTTGATGGTTTTCTGAATGCCGGGATCAAAAGCTTTCAGAAAGGTCCTGTTGTTCCTGTAGGCATGGAAGCGCCCCCCGATCAGCAGAAAGGACTCCCTGACCGCTTCGGTGAAATAGTAACTTAGCACTCCAGAGTTTTGATTGAGCAGGTAATTTTTCCGCCATTTATAAACACAAACCATTGAGCCTTCTGTTAATTGCTGGTAAAAGCCGGAATCACCCTCCGGGCCCTTCATCTTAATAAAGTGGAATCCTTCAAAGGAAAAAGATTCGACCCACTCGTTTCTCAGAACCAGGCTGGTTGTGGCTCCATAAATGTCCTTAAAATCCAGTATCAGCTGCTGATTGAAGAGGTCGTAGCGAAGTTGCTGCTTAACGAACTCCTTATCGTGAATCCTAATAACAGCTTCCCGGGCCTCCGGGAAAAAGAAGGGATCCCCCTGGGGCTGCCTGTATGGATAAAAATATTTCTCTCCATTCACCAGGTCGGCATCCCTGCCATATTTCCGCTCACATTCTTCCAGATAATCGCCAAGGGAAAGCTGTTGGGCATATATGCCGTAAAGCCCTGTAAAGGCTGTTAGTACTATAATTATCAAGGTTTTTCGCATGCCTGTTAATTAAATCAGATTAGCTGAAAAAATATATTATCTACCAGAAATCCGGTATTATATGAGTACTGTTCTTATATTCCCTGCAATCGACACAATGCTTGTTCACCTCGGCGAAGGAGGACACACCATCCATCCACGCCCGGGCATAGTACAAGGGCAGGTCCTCTTTGCTAAGAGGGCCGCCGGGACCTTTGGGTAATGGAAAGCAGTACCATTTATAAAAACTCAAATCGAGCCCCTCGGGCTTAACGGCAAAAGCGCGCCGTTCAACGACCCCTGCCATACTGAAAAACCCAGGACAATCTCACTCTCATCATCCACATTATAAATATTGGATTTCAGCAGGGCCGGCTGCCTGTCAAACAGGAAGCCCTGCTCCTGGGAGGTCATTTTCAGCTCGTTCCAGTAATGAAAGGCCTCCAGACCCAGAGAGTACTGTTTTACAAGCAGACTGTACTTATGGTGAAGCTTCTGCTCCATCTGAATATTGGGAACAAAGGTAAAAGGTTTCTTGATATAGATTCCGAAATCCAGATAGGCCAGAGACATGCTGTGGATGCTTGAAAGTTCGTTGCTGATATAACAGACACGATAGTTGCTGGTGTCGGGCAGTTCCTTCAGCTGAAAGTCCAGATCCATCACAAAGCCTTCCATATCGGGATTATGAAACTCATAGGTTTCGGTCAGGTCCCAGCGAATGTATTCGTAGGCTTCATTATCATAAGTAAAATCCAGATAAAAGCGGATCCCGCTTATAGAAGTGGTTTCTGAAGCAAAGCTTTGACTTTCAACCAGGTAATAGAGCGAGTCGATGGCAGGTACGGGCCTCAGTTTATCAAAATCGGACTGGTAAAGCTTTCCGTCGGGTGTTTCTACATGGAGCATGTAGGAAGCCCCGGTTTGCAAAAAGGATTCATCCAGATCGCCCTTATAATACCCCGGTTTGAATTCCGAGAATATCCGGAGTTCCCCATCCTCCCTGACTAACTGGATCAGGCTTCCCGATACCGGGTCAAAGGAGGGTGCAATCAGGCCCACCGACCTGGAGATCTCAACGATTTGTTCTCCGGCCTGATCAGTCAAATGGGCATTAATCACCATTGTTCACGTGGTCAGATTATCTTCATCCGGATAATATCGCTCCACACAGGCTGCACAACAGTAACAAAGAGGTATAAATAAAAGTAAGCGAAAAACTTTATGTTTCAACTGGCAGGGACTTAAATTCTGGACACTAAAAGTAGATTTTTTTTTTCCATATTTAGCCGTAAATAGACGATAATCGGGGATGCCTCAGAAACGGATGGCAGGTCATTCCCTGTGATGGATTTAGACTATATTTGTACATCTCACTATAATTGACTCCCATGCGCATGCGAAAAGGGTTTCTGAAACTATACTCCATCCTGGCCTGGGCCACCATGGCTCTTACCTCCATTTTCATCAGCCCCTTCTTCCTGCTGGTCTGGTTGTCCACCTTCTGGTGGGACCGCCGGCGGGTAGCCGCTCATATGATGGGTACTTTCTGGGCCTGGCACTACCAGTCGCTGATCCCTTTCTGGAAACTTCGCCTGGAGGGAAGAGAGAAAATTCCTTGGAAGCGTCCGGTGGTTATGGTGGCCAACCACCGCTCCCTGATTGACATTCTGGCCCTGTACAAGATCCGGAGACCCTTCAAATGGAGCTCCAAGGATGAAAACTTCCGCTTACCCTTTATCGGAATGGTCCTTTCTCTTACAAATTCCATTCGGATCAAACGGGAATCGCTACGCTCGGGCGCCCAATTCCTTTCCCAGGCTGAGAAAGAAATTGGTAAAGGCTCATCCATTCTTCTCTTCCCCGAAGGGACGCGCTCCAGAACCAAGGAGATGAGGCCCTTTAAAGAGGGTGCTTTCCTGCTGGCAAAAAGAACTGGCTGCGGGATTATCCCCATTGTACACACCGGCTCGGAAAAGACCTTTGACCGCGGATCATGGGTGTTAAAAGGGAAAGCCCCCATTCATATCCGGGTACTGGACGAGATCCCGGCCAGCGAGGTGGAAAAGCTGGAAACTGCAAAATTAATGGAACTGGTCAGGGAACAGATGGAAAAGGGAATCGCCAGGCTTGAACAGGAGATTTCGGCCAAATGAAAAAACCAGGCCAGGCCATCAGACGCATGGGATTCCTGAGGGACCAGGAAGGAATCATGAATCGTTATATACGTGAATCTTCTACCTGGCACGACCACCTGGAACATACCCGGAATTTCATAGCCGGTTCATTTCAAAAGACGGATGCCGAAACGCTAGCTGTTCTGGGTAGTGGCTGGTTACTGGATGTTCCCCTGGAGCAACTTCTGATCAGGTTCAAACATATATACCTGGTGGATATTCACCACCCCATCCAGATCCGGAAAAAGACAGCCTCACTGAAACAGGTCGAACTCATTGAAAAGGATCTCTCCGGAGGAGCCATCGAGCAGATCTGGCAGCTTTTCCGGGCAGTTAAAAACCGACCTCAGGATGAAGACTTCGTTGACCGGCTCTCCTTCGTGCCCCCCCTGGAGCAAATGGAGGTGGATGCCCTGGTATCGGTCAATCTGCTTAACCAGCTGGATATACTCCTGTGCGACTACATCCGGAAAAGAGAGCCTTTTCAACAGCAGTCCCTGGATCGTTTTCGCGCTGCCATACAGGCCTTTCACCTGGAATGGATCTCAGAAAAACCGGCTTGTCTGGTGACCGATATCCTGGAAGAGGTGAAGGACAAAAAGGGAACAATTTCATCCAAAGCTTTGCTTTACACTCCATTACCCGCCGGAGCACGGAACGAACGCTGGTGGTGGGATTTTGACACCACGGGCACCTACCACCCCGGAAGCCGCACCCGCATGGAGGTTCAGGCCATTGAATGGATCTGATTTCAGGTGCTTTTAAACCGCTTTTAAAGAGTCTTGTGTTGAAAACTGAATGATGTCCAGGCCAGAGTTTTGGTTATCTTTGTGCTGCCAAAGAGGAGATGAGATATGACGGCGAATTATTCAGAAGATACCATACGTACGCTCGACTGGAAAGAGCATATCCGAAAGCGTCCAGGCATGTATATCGGGAAGCTGGGAGACGGCTCCTCGCCCGACGACGGAATATACATCTTATTGAAGGAGGTCATTGATAATTGTATCGACGAATACATGATGGGCTTCGGAAAAATCATTGAGGTTAATATCGACGAGCACCGGGTCTCCATCCGTGATTACGGTCGCGGGGTTCCACTGGGGAAAGTAGTAGACGTGGCATCAAAAATGAATACCGGCGCAAAATACGATTCCAAGGTATTCAAGAAATCTGTTGGTCTGAACGGGGTGGGGATCAAAGCAGTTAATGCCCTTTCCTCCAGTTTTACCATATGCTCCATCCGGGAAGGAAAAGAAAAGAGTGTGGACTTCAGCGAAGGGGAGATCGTGAAAAACCATCCGCAGCGGAACTCCTCCGAAAAAAACGGAACCCTGATTACCTTTGAGCCCGATCACAGCATGTTCGGGAAATTCAATTTCATCGACGAGTACATCGAGACAATGCTCCGTAACTACACCTACCTCAATACGGGGCTTACCATCAGTTATAACGGACAGAAGTTTCAATCCAAAAACGGCCTGCTCGATCTGTTGCAGGAGAATATGAGCGGTGAAGGACTCTACCCCATAATTCACCTGAAGAATGGCGATATTGAAGTGGCCATCACCCATGGCAACCAGTATGGGGAAGAGTACTACAGCTTTGTGAACGGACAGCACACGACCCAGGGCGGCACCCACCAGGTGGCTTTTAAAGAGGCGCTGGTGAAGACCATTCGGGACTTCTTCAAAAAAGATTTTGATGCGTCCGATATCCGCACCTCCATCATTGCTGCCGTCAGTATCAAGGTGGAGGAACCGGTATTTGAATCCCAGACCAAAACCAAACTCGGATCCAGGGATATTGGTCCCAAGGGCCCTTCAGTAAGGAATTTCATTATGAATTTCCTCACTTCAAAAATGGATGATTACCTCCATAAACATGGCGATACGGCCCATGCCATTCTGAAAAAGATTCAGGAATCGGAGAAAGAACGCAAAGCCATATCTGGTATCAAGAAGCTGGCCAGGGAACGAGCCAAGACGGCTAACCTGCATAATAAAAAACTGAGGGACTGCCGCACTCATTATAACGGGAATGATGAACAAAAAAACGAATCCACCCTGTTCATCACCGAGGGAGACTCGGCCTCCGGTTCCATTACCAAATCAAGAAACGTC
Organism: Bacteroidales bacterium; assembly: GCA_029210725.1. Lineage (NCBI taxonomy): Bacteria > Pseudomonadati > Bacteroidota > Bacteroidia > Bacteroidales > Bacteroidales bacterium. Next base: position 17,217 of record JARGFM010000034.1, read on the forward strand.
AATACACAGGCCGTATTCAGTCTGCGCGGGAAACCTCTGAATTCTTTTGGCCTCACCAAAAAAGTGGTCTATGAAAATGAGGAGTTCAACCTGCTTCAGGCTGCACTGAATATAGAAGACGGGCTCGACGGTCTGCGGTACAAGCAGGTGGTGATCGCAACCGATGCAGATGTGGATGGCATGCATATACGTTTATTGCTGCTTACCTTCTTCCTGCAGTTTTTCCCCAACCTGGTCCGCAATGGCCACCTCTTCATCCTGCAGACTCCCTTATTCCGGGTCCGGAACAAGAAAGAGACCATCTACTGCTACTCTGAAGAAGAGAGAATCAAGGCCATCGCTAAACTTGGATCCAACCCGGAAATAACACGATTTAAAGGACTGGGAGAGATCTCTCCCGACGAGTTTAAACATTTTATTGGTCCGGATATCAGGCTACAGCCGGTACGCCTGAAAAAAGAAGATGATCTGAAAGAAATCCTCAACTTCTATATGGGGAAAAACACACCCGACCGGCAGAATTTTATCATTGAAAGGCTCAGGGTTGAAGAAGATCCGGTGGAAGTTGCCTGAGCAGACTATTCAAGTCACAGGAGAATAGAAGAATCAGTGAAGAAAAGATGACAGACTTCGACGATACATCATTGGACGCACAAGCTGAAGAGCACCACTCCCCGGAGGAAATTAAGATCACCCGTCTCTCGGGGATGTATGAGGACTATTTCATCGACTATGCCTCCTACGTCATCCTTGAACGCGCGGTCCCTCATATCATAGACGGGCTCAAGCCGGTACAGAGGCGCATCCTGCATTCCATGAAACGGATCGATGATGGAAGGTTCAATAAAGTGGCCAATATCATTGGTAACACCATGCAATTCCACCCCCACGGCGATACCTCCATAGGGGATGCCCTGGTACAACTGGGCCAGAAAGAGCTGCTGGTCGACACCCAGGGAAACTGGGGTAATATCTATACGGGCGATGGTGCTGCCGCCTCACGTTATATTGAATCCAGGCTTTCAGCTTTTGCAAACGAGGTACTTTTCAATCCCAAAACCACCGAATGGAAACTTTCATACGATGGCCGGAATAAAGAACCGCTTACTCTTCCGGTTAAATTCCCCCTGCTTCTGGCCCTGGGTGCAGAAGGGATCGCGGTGGGACTCTCATCTAAAACACTTCCCCATAACTTCAATGAACTGATCGATGCATCCGTCAGATACCTTCAGGGAAAGGATTTCGAGCTCTTCCCCGATTTTCCGACAGGTGGACTGGCCGAAGTGTCGCGGTACAATGACGGATTACGCGGTGGAAGCATCCGGGTCCGGGCAAAGATCGAGAAGCTGGATAACAAAACCCTGGTGATCAAGGATCTTCCCTATGGCAAAACGACCGTAAGCCTGATCGATACCATTATCAAGGCCAACGAAAAAGGGAAGATCAAAGTCAAGCGAATCGATGACAATACGGCAGAACATGTAGAAATCATCGTGCATCTGGGGGCCAACGTGTCTTCCGATAAAACCATCGATGCCCTGTATGCCTTTACAGATTGTGAGATATCCATCTCTCCAAACTGCTGTGTGATCGATGATAACAAACCTCGTTTTGTGGGTGTGAGCGAGGTCCTGAGGGTAAATGTCGACCATACCAAGGAATTACTGAAACAGGAACTGGAGATCAGGCTGAGAGAACTTCAGGAAAACTGGCACCTCTCTTCCCTGGAAAAGATTTTTATTGAAAAGAGGATTTATCGCGACATTGAGGAGTGCGAAACCTGGGAAAGCGTGATTGAGACCATCGATAAAGGTCTCGATCCCTATAAGAAACTACTCCTGAGAGAGGTGACCCGTGAGGATATCATCAAATTGACTGAGATCAAGATCAAACGAATCTCCAAATTTGATGTCAAACGGGCCGATGAACATATAAAAGGACTTGAGGAGGAGATGGAGGAGGTGAAAGACCATCTGAAGAACCTGGTAAATTACGCCATCAATTACTTCAAGCAGATTAAGAAGAAATACGGCAAGGGAATGGACCGCCGTACTGAGCTGCGTAATTTCGCCAGCATCGAGGCGACCAAGGTAGTTGTGGCCAACCAGAAGCTCTATATGAATGCCAGAGACGGTTTCATAGGCACTTCCCTTCGAAAGGATGAATATGTTTGCGACTGCTCCGATATTGACGATATCATAGTCTTCCTGAAAGACGGAACCTATACCATCTCGAAAGTGGCCGACAAGCACTTCGCCGGCAAGGATATCATCCATGCGGCTGTTTTTAAGAAAAATGACAACCGGACCATCTACAATGTAGTTTACTTCGACGGCAACTCGGGAAACGTCATGGTGAAACGGGCCCCGGTGACCGGGATCACACGCGATAAGCAGTACAATATTGCAAAAGAACATCCTCATACAAAGATCCTCTACTTCAGTGCCAATCCCAATGGTGAAGCGGAGGTAATCAAGGTATTCCTGAGACCCCGGCCACGCTTGAAAAATCCTGTTTTTGAATTTGATTTTGCAGATCTGGCCATTAAGGGAAGGGGAGCCATGGGCAATATCCTGACCAAGTTCTCGGTCCAGAAAATTATCATCAAGGAGAAGGGGGTATCCACCCTGGGAGGGAGAAAGATCTGGTTTGACGAAGATGTGATGCGGCTGAATGTGGATGCCAGAGGAAGATTCCTGGGCGAATTTTCCGGGGAGGACCAGGTCCTGGTGATTACCCGGTCGGGGCATTTCCGGACCACCAATTTCGATCTTAGCAATCATTTTGAAGATGATGTGCAGATCATTGAAAAGTACAGGGAGGGCAAAATCTGGTCGGCAGCCTATTTCGATGCAGAGCAAAACTATTACTACCTGAAAAGATTCCTCATCGAACCGGGCGCCAAACTTACCCGCTTTATTGGTGATCATCCCGGATCAAGGCTGATCAGTATCACCGAAGTAGAGTACCCCCGCCTGGAACTGAAATTTGGAGGGAAGAACAAAGATCGCAAACCGGAAATCATTGAGGTGGCGGAGTTTATTGGAATCAAGAGTTACAAAGCACGGGGAAAACGGCTCTCCAATTACGAGGTGAAAGTAATCCAGGAACTTGAGCCGGAAAACGAAGGGGAAGAAGCCACGATTCCGGCAAAAGAGCCTGCAAAAGAGCCTGTTCCTGATCGTACAAAACCTGAAAAGCAGGACCCTGAAAAGATTCCTATGGAAATTATAATACCAAAAGAGGAGAAAAAGAGCCCGGGAAAGGACGATCGTAAGGAACCCGGTGGACAGTTTACCCTGGAGTGGTAAGATGGAAAGCAGAATATTTCTGATTGGGTTTATGGCTTCGGGAAAATCCACCCTGGGAGCAAAACTGGCGCGCAGGATTGGCTATCAGTATGTGGATATGGATCAGCTGATTGAGGAGACCGCTGAAATGTCCATAGCCTCCATTTTTAACGAACACGGGGAGGAGGTCTTCAGAAAATGGGAACACGATATCCTTTCAGAACTTTTCAGTCGTGAAAAACTGGTAATCGCCACCGGGGGAGGCGCTCCCTGTCATTCAGAAATGATGGACCTGATGAACAGACATGGAACTACCATCTATATTCAATTATCTCCGGAAGCCCTGAAAGGCCGTCTGATTCGTTCCAGAACCGAACGGCCCCTGATTAAAGGCAAATCAGAACCGGAACTGCTTGACTTCATTGGCAAGCTGCTCCGCGAACGAGAGATTTTCTATATGCGAGCCACCTATATCGTAAACGGAATAAACCTGCAGGCGGAAGAACTGGCCAGGCTCATCATGGATTCCTGATCAGCTTGCCGGATCCGGGAAAGCGTCCAAAGAAGCGCCTTTCTCAGAACATCCCGGCTAATAGCTCTTCATTATCCAGGCCGGAGATGTAATCCCTCAGTGAAATGCCCGAAAGCTTCATCCGGATGGTTTCGGGATCGTGTATACATCCAACCAGCATCTGCTCCAGGGATGTAATCTCCTTAAGAGAACTGAAATCCCCCACGATCTTAATCGCCCGGATCACTCCCTTTTCCACGTTCATTTGCAGGTCGAGACGGCCTCCGCTGAATGAGATACTTTTACAAAACTGGTATTTGGGTGAATATCCAAAATTCCATTCCCAGGTGGAGAATTTCGAATTTCGCAACTCTGTAATCTCCGCTATATCTGCAGCCTGATACTCATACAATCTGGAATCCTCATAGCTTTGAAGCATATGGGTCAGAATTTTTTCCTGAAATTGCTCCACATCCATCTCCTCTGTCAGATGATCCCTGATATTTGTCACCCGGGACCGGACCGACCTTACGGCCCTGTCGGTAAACTTATCCGGCACAGTCTTAAGAGCTGCACTCAAATTTTCCATCTTCAATGAAAACAGAAGGGTCCCGTGATGCAAAACCCTCTTCTTGAATACATGACTGGCTGTACCTGAAATCTTAAGTCCATGAAGCAGGAGTTCATTGCGTTTCCCCAGCCTTGCATCCAGTCTCATCCCGGTCAATGCCTCTATAATGGGTCTGGTAGCCCGCCTGTAATCCACCAGTTCACCCTCCTTTCCGCTGGTAAAAAAAGCGAAGTTCAGGTTTCCAAGGTCGTGAAAGACGGTTCCTCCCCCCGATATTCGCCGGGCCACCAGAATGCCTTTCTCCTGTACATAAGGCAGATTGATCTCGGCCAGGGTATTCTGATGCTTGCCCACCACAATAGAAGGGATATTCCGGTAAAGAAGAAAAACATCCTCCCCGAAACCCTTAAGCAGATACTCTTCTGAAGCCAGGTTAAAATAGGGGCTGGAATAAGGGCTGACAATGCAAAGCATACTTGAAATATATCAGGATTCTGTCCTGCCAGCTCTGGAAACAATCCACCAGTTTTCCGGGACTTCTGACAGGACCCATTTGAACAGCAGGAATAACAGCCAGCCGCATCCGGCTCCCCATATTCCGCCTGCCAGTACATCGCCGGGATAATGCACCCCCAGGTAAATCCGGCTGTACCCCACAAGCAATGCCCATAAAATCATAATCGCTGTAATCCATCTCTTTTTGATCCATAAAAGTATCAGAAAGGCAACTCCGAATGTATTGGCCGCATGGGAGGATACAAAACCAAACTGTCCGCCGCACTTATTATTAACCAGATGTACCAGGCCCTCCAGTGAGGGCTCATGACAGGGCCTCAGCCTTTGAAAGACATTCTTAAAGAGATGAACCGAGGTCTGATCGGCCAGAGTGACCACCAGGATGATAAAAAGCAGCATGGGGAGAAGCTGCCATCGTTTCTTCCAGGCCATATAAGCGAGCAAAAGCAGATAAAAGGGCCACCAGGTGTCCTTGCCACTTATCCACCACATGATCCCATCCCAAAACTCATTATGCCAGCCATTGATGGCCAGGAATAAGCGTGTGTCGAGTTGCAGGATCCAATCCATCATGTCGATCAGGAGTTCAGCATCTTCCAGATGGTATCATTAAGACTAACCAGCCCCTGGTTGGCCACTGCAGAAATAAAGTGATATTTGACTTCCGGCAACTCCTTCTTTATCTCCGCGCTAAGCTCATCATCGAGCAAATCGGATTTAGTAATAAGCAGCAAACGTTGCTTATCCAGCAGCTCGGGATTATACTCTTCCAGCTCCTTCAGTAACACCCGGTACTCCTCTGCAATATCAGGGCTGTCGGAGGGGACCAGAAACATCAACATGGAATTCCTCTCAATATGCCGCAGGAACCTGTGCCCAAGCCCCTTCCCCTCGCTTGCTCCCTCAATAATCCCGGGAATATCGGCCATAACAAAGGATCGGCCATCCCGGTACTTCACAATCCCCAGGTTAGGGACCAGAGTGGTAAAGGGGTAGTCGGCGATTTTGGGTTTTGCCGCTGATATGGCAGCCAGCAAGGTAGATTTTCCTGCATTTGGCTTTCCTACCAGACCCACATCGGCCAGTAGTTTTAATTCAAGAATAAACCAACCCTCCCCTCCCGGTTCGCCGGGCTGTGCATACCTGGGTGTCTGATTGGTGGGTGACTTGAAATGATCGTTGCCCTGGCCTCCTCTCCCTCCCGTTATCAGGATCTTTTCCTCATTATGGGAGGTTACTTCGAAAAGCACTTCCTGGCTCTCAGCATCCCTGGCCACCGTCCCAAGGGGAACCTCGATACAGGCATCCTCCCCACTGGCTCCTGTTTTCAGATCAGCTCCTCCGGCCCCTCCATGTGTGGCAAACACATGCCTTTTATACTTAAAATGCAGCAGGGTCCAGAGTTGACTGTTTCCTTTGATGATCACATGCCCGCCTCTTCCGCCATCCCCGCCGTCAGGCCCGCCTTTCCGGGTCATTTTATCCCGGTGAAGGTGAGCCGAACCGGCACCTCCATTGCCTGAACGGCAAAAGATCTTCACATAATCAACAAAGTTGGCGTTGGACATGAGTCAAAACAATAACAGCAGTTAGTCCTTTACTTTGGCAATAACTTTTTGTATGCGCTTAAAAATTTCATCCACCGTACCCGTGCCTTCCACGGCTGCATGTTTACGCATCTTTTGGTAGTAATAAGTCACCGGGATGGTCTGACGGTTGTAAACATCAATGCGGTTGTTGATGGTCTCCAGATTATCATCGGTGCGACCTGTTTCTTCTCCCCGTTTCAAAAGCCTCTTAACCAGCTCTTCGCGTGGCACTTCCAGAGAGATCATTACTCCAATACGTTCGTCATACTGGGTCAGTGCATTTCGCAGCGACCTTGCCTGTTCAACGGTCCGGGGAAATCCGTCAAAAATAAAGCCAGGGCCGCCCTTGTTTTCCTTCAGTTTATTTTTGATCATTCCAATCACAATCTTATCTGAAACCAGCTCTCCCTTATCCATAATCTCCTTGGCCTGCAACCCCAGTTTTGTCTGCATAGCTACCTGCTCCCTGAGGAGATCGCCGGTTGAGATATGTAACAGACCATATTTCGCAATTATCTTTTCCGATTGTGTTCCTTTTCCCGATCCCGGAGGACCAAATAATACAATATTCAGCATGATTTTTCAGTTTTTTTTGACAAGCCCCAAAATAGTAAACATTTGCCTCAATCATTCAGCAATTGGTATATTTCCCTGAAGTTTCTGCCATAGCCGTTATAGTCCAGTCCATAGCCCAGGATGAAGTTGTTGGGAATCGTCATCCCCACGTAGTCGAGTTTCACCTTTTTGACGGTGGCTTCCGGTTTATGCAGAAAGGTGGCTACACGGATCTCGGCAGGCTCATAGCCCGATAATTGTCTGATTATCGTATCCAGGGTCACCCCTGAATCAACAATATCTTCCAGCACCACAACCACCCGGTCCTTCAGATCCCGGTTGATCCCGATAAGCTGTTTGACACTTCCGGTGGACTGGGTTCCACTATAGGACGCCAGTTTCAGGAAGGTAATCTGACAGGGGAAATCCAGCTGTTTAAAAAGGTCGCTTGCAAACATAAAGGCACCATTTAATATCCCCAGAAAAATGGGATCCTTTGTGGCCAGATCATGTCTCATCTCCAGGACCAGGCGACTTACTTCTTTTTGAATGGCCGCTTCAGAAATAAAGGGCTCGAAATATTTATCATGGACCTGTACAATACTACTGTTTGCCATATGTTTTTTTATTTGAAAGTAGGCATCAAAATGCAGGAATAAAAATTATTGTAAATTCGTTAACCGATAATCATTGCAAATCTACATAAACTAATGAATCCAAAAGTAAGCATTATCATGGGAAGCACATCAGACCTTCCCGTTATGGAGCAGGCAGCAATACTGCTTGACGAATTTGAGATTCCTTTCGAGATCAATGCTCTCTCGGCCCACAGGACACCTGATCAGGCCATGGACTTTGCCAGGAATGCTGCAGGAAGAGGGATCAGGGTGATTATTGCCGGAGCAGGCGGAGCAGCGCACCTACCCGGGGTTGTGGCTGCGTTAACGCCTTTGCCGGTCATAGGAGTACCCATTAAGGCATCCATCTCCATCGATGGCTGGGATTCCATACTGAGTATCCTGCAGATGCCTCCGGGAATACCGGTTGCAACAGTAGGGCTCGATGGTGCAAGAAATGCCGGAATCCTGGCCGCCCAGATAGTGGGCACCGGAGATCCTGAAGTGTTGCAGAAAATGCTCAGGTTCAAGGAAAGCCTGGCTTCCAAAATAGTGAAGGCCAACGAAGAACTAAAGGAGGTGAAATTTAAATTTAAAACCAATTGACGGAACCATGATATCTCCACGCAGGTGGCTGTTAAAAAGACCGGGAATATGGATCCCGGTCTTTTTTTTGTCCCTGGCCCATGCCCGGTTGGCAGGTCAGGTATATTGGCTGGATGCTTCTGCAGCTTCCCTGGGAGGATGCTATGTCACCTCCGGGGGATATTCCTGTGCAAATCAGAACCAGGCGGGATTGGGTTTTATTGAGCAATCCAGCCTTTCCATAGACCATAGCCGGCCCTTCCTGATCAAAGAGCTGGGCACCTCCTCCCTTACCGGCCAGCTGATAACAGGGTCGGGGGCCCTGGGGATTGCTCTGGCCACGCGTGGACTCAAAGGTTTCAGACAAAGCTCTTTGTGGATCTCCTATGGAATGCAACTTTATCCCGGGATCAGCGCCGGAGCGGGAATACACCTCTGGCATTCCGTACTTTCAGAGCAATTCTTCCATGCTCCCGGATGTAGCTTTGCCCTGGGCCTTCTGATCAGGATCAACGAACACTGGGAACTTGGAACCCACCTGCTCCATCCTGCCGGGTGGAGTTCCAGCGCAGTCAGTCCCTTCCGGAATCAATTGTCTGTCGCAGCCGGTTGCTCCTGCTCCTTTTTGCGATCGGGTTGCTTTTACTCAGAGTTACACTTCCATCCTGAACAGAACTTCAGCCTCTGCAGCGGACTGGAGTCCAGCCTGGGACCGCGGGCCACTTTAAAAACCGGGATCCGCAGTGAGCCATTCACTATTTCCTGGGGAATCTCTGTAAAACTTCCCGGATGGATCCTGGAATTTTCATTCCTCTTCCGGACCGGTTCCGGCCTGTCTCCCTATACATCCATGACTCATGCGTGGTAATTTTAAAAATGGCCTGCTGATCATCCTGATATGGATCCCCGGACCTCTGAAAGCCCAGCTTCCGCTTAGCTCCCAGGAGATGGAGGGCCTCCTGTACCGGAGCGAATCGGCTTTTATCCCTGAATCTGTACTAAACGAATGGATGGAAAACGGGGAAGCATCTCTGGACCTTAACAATGCCTCTCCCGAAGAACTGGAAGCATCAGCTTTATTTACCCCCTACCAGCTTCATCAACTGTTAAAATACCGGGAAGAATTTGGGGAAATTTACTCCATTCAGGAGTTGGCCGTGATTCCTGGCTTCCATCCAGGCAAAGTTACTGAAATCTCACCCTTTGTTATCCTGAACCCGGCCTGGGAGGCCAAAGAAAAAACCCGGACGCAACACCGGTTTCAGATCAATCTGGCCAGAGCCTGCCCGGGCACCGGGAATTCCCCGGATGATTCCACAACCCTCTGGAAAAATGCTCATACAGGTCCCCCGCTGTTTACCTGTGTCAGAATCAGATCCAGAATGAGCAGCCGGCTCTCCCTGGCACTAACATACGAGAAAGATGCCGGGGAAGCATTTCTTTATAAAAACAGGCCCCAGTTTCTTTCAGGCTATCTCTCCTTCGAAGGCCAGGGTTTTCTCAATCAGATCGTACTTGGCAACTTTAAAATGAACCAGGGCATGGGACTGGTAAACGGTGACGGATATTTGCATCGGCCCGGAAAGCTTCGTATCAACCGTCAGTCACTCTCCAGGATCCGGCCCTATGCATCCAAAACTGAGTCCGGTTTTGAGCAGGGACTCGCCTGTCAGTTTGAGCTGAATAAGGCCAGATTCCTTATCTGGACCTCCTGTCAGCCCCTGAGCCTTTCTCCATCCGCTCTGTTGAAAAACACGGAGGCCGGGAACTGGCCGGATTACCAGCTTACAAGCGGCCTCTACAGAACCGCAGGTGAACTGGAAGGCAGAGGGCTGGCTTCCAGGGTCCACGCCGGGGTTCAGGTCCTTTACAGCCATCGCCAGCTTGCCCTGGGAATCATGAGTGGAACAGAATGCTTCTTTCCCACCAGAAAAACCCTGGCATACCTGGGTTCAGATCCAGGAACAGTCCTGCGCCATAAAGCCAGTCTGCATGGAAACTGGCAAAAAAACAGAACCCAGTTTTTCGGAGAAATGGCTCTGAACGCTGGGGGATCACTGGCAAGCCTTATCGGGTCGAGCTATATGCTGAACGATTTTATTCAGGCTACTCTCTTATTACACCACTATGGAACTGATTACCTGGGCTCCTGCCCTTCCTCCTACGCATCAGGAAGCGCTATAAAAAATGAACAGGGCCTGGCTTTTTATCTGAAGGCAGAGACTGGAAAATTCATCTCGGCGGAACTAAGCGGCGAACTATTCCGGTACCGGGCACCCCGGTACCTGTCGGAGCTTCCTTCCAGCGGGAACAGGGTGGATCTTTCTCTGCACAATCCGGGAAAAAAACAAATACAGTGGAGGCTCCGGGTGGTCAGCAAAAACTGGCAATCAACCCCCGCCGTCAATAAGGGCAAATTGCGCCCCCTGATAGATTCCAGGGTAAGCAGGATGGATGGACAAATAAAGTATAAGTATCTGGATCACTTCCAGTGGCAAAGCAGGCTGGTGATCTCCAGATACTCTCAGCAGAAGCAGGCTCTTCCCGGGTATGCCGTTATGCAGCAGGTAATGCTCTGTCCATCCCCAAATCTGAAATTAGTTATGCAATTTGTGCAATTCCGAATAAATGACTGGGAAAACAGGATCTACCTGTATGAACCGGGCTTCTACTATAGTTTCAGCTTTCCCTCCTACTATGGGAAGGGACAGAAAACCACCTTTCTGCTGACTATAAAACCAGCACCGCGGATCAGCATCTCGGCAAAAATATCTGCAGTCACAAACATGGACCTTCGAAAGTGGGAAGCATCACTCCAGTGGCAGCTGAAGCTTTAGTCAAACTTCAGATCGAGGATATTTATCTGCAGACTGACTTTGCCCCTGAAATCATTTTCCATCAGCTGGTAACAAATATCAAAGGGTGTTCCTTTATTAATCTGATCGAAAAGATTCCCCTTGTGAAAACCGATAGCATTAAAAACCTTAAAGGGATTCTCCTCCTGGATCAGGGTTAATTTCAAATGCTCGCCGTTGGTGCCTACCGTACGGCCATACCCGTTATCAACCACATTTTCAGAGAGAAATACCGGACTAACATTCTCGGGGCCAAAGGGCTCAAACTGTTTTAAAATCCTGAAGAATTTATCTGTGATTTCTGTAAGTTGGAGCTCCGTGTCAATCTCAACCACAGGAATCAATTGCTCGGGATCGATAGTCTCTTTGATTATTTCCTCAAAACGTTCTCTGAAAACGGGAAGGTTCTGCACCTTCATAGTCAGCCCCGCAGCATACTTATGTCCACCAAAATTTTCAAGGAGATCACTGCACGATTCGATGGCCTGGTAAAGGTCAAAGCCATTTACCGACCGGGCCGATCCGGTTACCAGTCCGTCGGACCTGGTAAGAATCACCGTAGGTCTGTAAAAATGATCCAGCAACCTGGAGGCAACAATTCCTATTACTCCTTTGTGCCATTCGGGATTATAAAGTACCGTGGAGTTTTTCATCCTGAGAGAAGCATCGCCCTGGATCATTTCAATGGCCTGCCGGGTGATTTCAGTATCAATGTTCCTGCGATCCAGATTGAAATTGTTGATCTTTTTGCTGATAATCCGGGCATCTGAGCTTTTCTCACAAACCAGCAGGTCGACCGATTTCTTGCCCGACTCCATTCTCCCTGCAGCATTAATTCTCGGGCCTATTTTAAAAACAATATCTTCAATGGTGATCCCCTTTCTGTCGATACCTGCTACTTCTTTGATGGCTTTCATGCCAATGGATGGATCATCATTCAGTTTTTTTAGTCCAAAATGGGCCAGTATACGGTTTTCACCCGTAATGGGGACAATGTCTGAGGCAATGCTGACCACCACCAAGTCCAGATAATCGTAGATATTACAGGCATCCAGACCATTCCTCATTCCATAGGCCTGAACCAGTTTTAATCCCACCCCGCAACCCGACAGCTCCTTGTAAGGATAGGGACAACCCGGCTGTTTTGGATCCAGTACAGCTACAGCATTCGGGATCTTATCACCGGGATTATGGTGATCACAAATAATAAACTCTACCCCCTTACTGCGGGCATAATCAATCTTTTCCACTGCTTTGATTCCACAATCCAGGGCTATTACCAGGCTGAATCCATGCCGGGCCGCATAATCTATCCCTTTGAGCGAGATTCCGTAACCCTCATCATAGCGGTCAGGGATATAGTAATCGATATCCTTGAAATGAGTCTTGAAACAGGAATAGACCAGGGCAACTGCGGTAGTCCCATCCACATCATAGTCTCCGTAAACCATCACCTTCTCTCCGTCCTGGATGGCCTCCTGAATACGTTCGATAGCCCTGTCCATGTCCTTCATCAGAAAGGGATCATGAAGATTGGCGAGATCGGGACGGAAAAACTCCCTGGCCTCCTTAAAGGTCTTGATATTACGCTGGGCCAGCAACTGGGCCAGGGGCCTGTCAATGCCCAGTTCACCGGACAGGGAAGTAATCTCTTCTTCATTACCCGGTGATTTTATGACCCAGTTCCTATTCATCTGTTTCAGGAAATTTAGCAGGTGGACTCTCCCCCGCTCCCTGCAAAATTAACATAATCTTTTTTATACCTTTGTGACCGGAAAAATAAAAAGAGAAATGCATCATCCCGAGCATAGCGAACAGGAACAGATCAGGAGAAATTCTCTGAAAGAGATCAGGAAACTGGGCATCAATCCCTATCCTCCCGAACTGTTTAAAACCAGCCATCATGCGGCTGATATCATCGCGGGGTTTGAAGAGAATGAAGAAGCTTTTAAAGAGCTTTGCCTGGCCGGAAGAATTATGAGCAGGCGCATTATGGGAAACGCATCTTTCGCAGAAATCCAGGACTCTTCAGGAAAGATTCAGATCTACATCCGGCGGGACGACCTGTGCCCGGAGGAGGACAAAACTCTATACAATACGGTATTCAAAAAACTTCTCGACATCGGGGATATTATCGGCGTGAGGGGATATGCTTTTCGTACCCAGGTCGGGGAAATATCCGTCCACGTGAAAGAGCTGATACTACTCAGCAAATCCATCAGGCCCCTGCCCATCGTAAAGGAGGCCGGCGGAAAGATCTATGATGCGGTAACCGATGCCGAATACCGCTACCGTCAGCGCTATGTGGATCTGATCGTGAACCCGGAATCGCGTGAACTTTTCAGAAAACGGACCCGGATCTATACCACCCTTCGAAAACTATTCAACGAAAGAGGGTACCTGGAGGTCGAAACCCCCATCCTTCAACCCATTCCCGGAGGTGCTGCTGCCCGCCCCTTCATTACCCATCACAATGCACTGGACATTCCACTCTACCTTCGGATTGCCAACGAACTCTATCTGAAAAGACTTATCGTCGGGGGCTATGATGGGGTATATGAATTCTCCAAGGACTTCCGTAACGAAGGGATGGACCGCACCCATAATCCTGAGTTTACTGTGATGGAGATTTATGTGGCTTATAAGGATTACAGGTGGATGATGGACTTCACCGAGGAAATGATTGAGAAGGTTGCCCTGGACCTGCACGGAACCACCCGGGTACAGGTGGGTGACCAGGAAATCGATTTCAAACGTCCGTTCAGACGAATTACCATGCTGGATGCCATCAAAGAGCATACCGGATATGATATCGCAGGAAAAGATGAGGCCAATCTGAGGGATATTGCAGATCGCCTGGAGGTGGAACTGGACGCCTCTATGGGGAAGGGGAAGATCATTGATGCCATTTTCGGAGAAAAGGCCGAACCTTTTATGATCCAGCCGACCTTTGTCACCGACTACCCCGTGGAGATGTCGCCGCTTTGCAAAAAACATCGAGACAACCCGGAGCTGACCGAGCGCTTCGAGCTGATGGTCAACGGGAAAGAACTTTGCAATGCCTACACCGAGCTCAACGATCCCATCGACCAGCTGGAGCGCTTCCAGGATCAGCTTAAACTATCCGAAAAAGGGGATGATGAAGCGATGTTTATCGACATGGATTTTGTGCGTGCCCTGGAGTACGGCATGCCTCCCACCTCGGGGATGGGACTGGGAATGGACCGTCTGGTCATGCTTATGACCAACCAGAGCAGCATTCAGGAGGTGCTCTTCTTCCCGCAAATGAAACCCGAGGCCGGGGCCAGGGCCCAGGGCAAGCCCTCCGGGGAACCCTTCCGTGAGCTGGGCATCCCCGAGGAGTGGCTGGAACACATGCAGGTCCTGGGCTACGACTCCGTCGAAAAAATCAAGGCCGAAGAAAAACCGGGCCGTCTCCACCAGAAAATGATGGGCTACCGGAAAAAGAACAAGCTGGAGATCCCAACGGTGACCATGGAGCAGGTGCAGGAATGGATCAGGTAATGATTGTCATATACCCTAACTTAAATATACACGGATTATGGAAATAAAAGAACTGGTTCTGGAAACCATGAAAAAAGCCGGGGAACCTGTAAACGCGGGTAAAATAGCTGAAATTTCGAGGCTGGACCGGAAAGCTGTGGATAAGGCCATGGCCACGCTTAAAAAGGAAGGGACCATTGTTTCTCCCAAAAGGTGTTTCTGGGAACCTAAATAAAAAAATTGCCTCCTTAGCTCAGCTGGTAGAGCAGTTCATTCGTAATGAACAGGTCGCGGGTTCGAGTCCCGTGGGAGGCTCCGGCCCCGGTCTTTTAGTCGGGGCCTTTTTTTGTCACCCCATCCTCTTCCCGAGGAAAGCAAGAATAGTGATAAGACCCACAATAAATATCCCAATGGCTGCTGCGATAACAATGCTTCTGTAGTCAGCCGAGCGTTTTATGATTATGCCGGTAAAAGCCCATACCACTGAAAGACCGATAAAGGGATTGTCGATTCTCAGTATGGTTAGCGATACAATCATTGTACCTGTGGCAATCAAAATTATGGTCCATGCCTCCTGCGAAATACCCATGCCTCCCCATCCGCCATCTACAAGGAATGCCGTAACATTCGCTATGGTGGCCATACAGATCCAACCCAGGTATATGCCAAATGCTGCTTTCAAAAGCCCCATTGGCAAATCCTTAAGCAGAAGATTGATCAGAATAAGTGAAACCAGCAAGCCAAGCATCAGCAGTAATGATAAGGGAAGTTTCTGGTAATGCCATGCCACGATCCATAAGCCATTGAACACACAGGAAATAATAAACAGCCAGCTTAGCCTGACAGCTATTTCCTTTGAAGCAGGTAAAAACTGCAGCACGCAATAAACAGCAAGCAACAGATATATGATTCCCCATATGGAGAATGTAATCCCCGAAGGCACAAAAAGGTTGGGATAGGCATCGGACAGCTGACCGGTTGTTTTCCCGTTAATCGGCAGCGAATTGGCCAGGTAGTTCACATAAACCATGGCCCCGAAGAAAAGAAGTGCGATGTAGCGAAGCATAGACCGTAGGCTTTGATTTTTATTAAAACTACAAAAAATATAAGGATTGAATACCTTCAAGATATTTAATTCAAAACTCGTATATTAAAGACAAAAATGGCCACAAAAATTAAGATCATCCGGTCCACAGACTATCTGATGGTATCTGATGATGGAATTATTGATTTTGAGGAGAGTAAAGCCAGACTATATAACCTGGCGGAAGCGAAACGTCCGCCCGCAGATTATGAAATTCTTCTTGATTTCCGCCGGACACAATGGCTGCTCTCCACAGAGGATATCTTTGAACTTGCGCAGGTAGTAGTGAACTACCCTGATTCTTTCCGGGATAAGATTGCTTTGCTTGCACTCCCCGGAGTCAGTTTTGATAAGGCTGTTTTTCAGGAACTTTGTTCCAACAGCCAGGGGATTACAGTCGGGACCTACACCAACTATGAAGATGCCATTCAGTGGTTCCACTCCGTAGAGTGATTTTTACATACAATGCAGGTACTCATCCACCAGCTTCTTTACCTCCCCGGTTTTGTTGTATAAGCGTTCGCTTAATTTGCGATCGTCAAATGCCTTCAGTTTATCAACAAAGCTCTTTACTGTCCCTTCAGGAAAAACACCATCTTTTTTATAAAAGTCAGCCTCTTTCTCCAGAGACTGTGCAGATTCATAACAGGAGGCCGGCAAAGCGACCAAACGGTCCAGAATATCTTTGTGTTCCGTCCTGAAAATATTAACATCAATATACAGGTCTTTGGCTCTTTGTAATGAATCCTCATGCAGCAAACCTTCTTTTGATGCCAGGATGATTGCAGCCATCAGGTGATACAGGTCGGCAGAACCGTCAGGAACTCTGAATTCAACGGTTTGCTTTCCGGAAATATACGGAACCTCGCCCCTTTCCTGCGGATTAGCATCCTTAATCATACTGGTCTTGGCGATCCATCCCAGGGGTACGCGCACCAATACGGACCGGTTGCTGTCGCCCCAGCAAACCATGGTCGGAGCCTCCTGGTGGGGCACCAGTCTTAAATATGAAGTCGGTATGGTGTTCCCAAAGGCAGTTAAGGATGGTGCCTTATCCAGAATTCCTGCGATCATTTTTTTTGCGGTATCAGTCAGCCCCTGCTCATCAGCCATATAGTTAACTCCGTCCTTTTCAATTAAGAAATGAATATGGAGTCCGCTTCCTGCTTTCCCCACAGTAATCTTGGGACTAAAACTGATGGTCACTCCATATTTCTGGCCAAGCATCCTCAGGATCCACTTGGCGACCAACAGCTGTTCAACCGCCTCTTCAGCCTCCACCGGATTAAATTCAATTTCATGTTGTTCATACATATGGGTATCGGTAGAAAAATTCCCCACCTCCGAATGCCCGTATTTGACCTTACCGCCACACTGAGCAATAATCTGCAGAGCTTCTAGTCTCAGTTTTTCCCAGTTTGCAAATGGAGCTGCCGTATGATACCCGCCCTGGTCCCTCGCGGGGTACAGGTCATTCTTCTCGCTGATAATATAATACTCCAACTCCCCCATGGCCTTGAAAGTAAAGCCGGTTTCTGCAGTAAACAGACTGGAAGCCTTTTTCAGGATATACTCCGGTGCGCTTTCCAGAGGATGCCCCTCTTTTGTATAAAAAGAGCAGAGTATATCTAAAGAAGGCTGGTCTGTAAAGGGATTAACAAAAGCGGTACGAAATCTGGGAATCACATACAAATCACTGGATTCAGCCTCCACATAGGAGAACAGGCTTGATCCATCGACACGCTCTCCGGTAGATAAAATCGACTCCAGGTAATCTTTGCTGGTAATGACAAAATTGAGCGCCTTCAGTTTCCCGTCCTCACCCACATACCTGAAATTTAACATCTCAATATGATGATCGCCGATAAACTTGATGATGTCATATTTTGTAAACTCACGGGCTGGTTTCTGAAGATGCCTTACCATCCTGTTCGGATTCATTAAAACTTCCAGGTCTCTCATAGCTTTAGTTCGATTGGGTTTTTACTGCTTGTGAAATTAGATATTATTCAGGCACGATATTCCTGTCTGTCATGTGCTTCCCAACATCATTTATTCCTGTATGGAAACAGAAGGTCTTAAATGATATCCGGATTTTTTGTACTTTATAGTAAACCCCACTTCCTTATGGACTAGATGTCCGGTTTTAATTATGAAAAAATTTTTAACAATCTGTGAAACTGATTAGTTAGCCATCCTATTCGATTTTAAGTTATCTTTAAAACAGCCACTCAACCCATAAACCAATTGCGCATGTCCGAAAACAAACCTGCCGTACTCTATGTGGATGATGTATCCGTAAATCTCATCTTGTTCAGGGAGACTTTTAAAAACGATTTTGACATTACCCTCACTGAATTTCCTCACGAAGCTCTGAAGATCATGGAGGAAAAAGAGATTCAGGTCATGGTTTCCGATCAGCGAATGCCGGAAATGACCGGTATAGAACTGCTGGAAATCGTTGCAGACAAATATCCTGATATAATCAGATATCTGCTTACCGCATATACGGATGTCGAAACAGTGATTGAAGCGGTCATTGTGGGCAGGATTCATGGATACATCCAGAAGCCATTTAAAGCAGATGAAATAAGGGCTACCATTAAAAGTTCCATGGAAGTCTATCACCTGAGAAAGAAGAACCAGCAAATACTTAAGGAGCTTGAGAAAGTGAATGCCGAATTGTTGAACCTGGATGGACTTAAAACAGAGATTATTCATTCAATCACCAATGAAATCAGTCCCCCTCTGAACCATATCATGGGAACCCTGCATCTCTTAAAATCCAAAATTGAAGGTGATGAACTCAGCGGGGTGGTCAACATTCTGGATCAATCGGTATTCAAACTTGAGCAGTTTTCCACGCTGGCCCAGCAGATCTCGACCCTGAAATCACCGGGATTCGTTCTGGACCTGCAGCAGCTTGCCTTTAAACAGGTGGTTCAATACAGTATTATAGAGACTAATGAAGAGCTCAAAGAGGTGGATATTAAGCTTATTAAACAATTTGATTCAGGCGAGTTAATGGTCAGGGGAAACTCCGACCTGCTTGTCAGTTGCCTGGTAAATCTGATCCGCTTCGCCAGGGAGCATACAGAAAGAAATGGTGAACTTGTCATTCTTACGACTGTGCAGGAAGGTAGAGTGGAATGCCATATTAAAGACGGGGGAAGCAACTATTCGGACACACTTTTAGATATTCTGACAGACCAGTTTTCATTCAAGGATGTTTCGCTCAACCTGAAAATAGGAATTGGCCTGGCTGTTTCCCAGGCGATCATGATTGCACATAAAGGGCATCTGGTCTTTGAGAAAACAGTGGGGACAAAAGGAAAAATGAAAATGGTATTCCCCAATGAATGAAGCAATGCTTAACTCCCTGATGCGCCTGTTTGCCATTATGGTGAACATCAACAGGGGAGGTATTTATCTGATTGCCAGGAATTTCGTGGAGACCTACCTCATTCAGCAATTCAGTAAATCCTTGTCGGAGGTAACTAATCAGTCCCTGCCAATTTAGCGATAAGATTGAGAGCATTCAAAACGGGCTGCTTGTTTTTCAAGGCCGTATCCGTGATGCTTCGCAGGATTAGGAAGTTGTTTACGCCT